>CAJWZC010000003.1 GCA_913049915.1 uncultured Colwellia sp. | reverse complement strand
ACTTGGTTTGGGTCCAAGGGGTCGCAAGTTCGAATCTTGCATCACCGACCACTTTTTGAATACCTCCCTGAAAATTCACTTGTAAAATACATAATAAATATCAACTTCATAAACTGCTCCTGTACATATCCTGTACTCATGTAAATCTATAATAATCTCATTACTGTCAACTCGTGCTAAGATGCAATGTATTTCGTTAACATTGGTTTAGGGTGATTAAATTCTGCTGATTTGAATTGCTACACTTAAAATAGATAAAATGTTTATTGATACTATTGATAGTGATGACGTTAAAGCCTCAGTACTAGAAGCTATTATTTCTTTCGCTCAAACCTCACAATTACAAACTATTGCCGAAGGGGTTGAAGAGCTATCACAAGTCAGTTATCTCGCTCAGCACAATGTCTTTGCTATTCAAGGCTATATTTATGCCAGGCCAATGGCAAAAAGAGATTTAGAAACATGGTTGTACAACAGGTAAACATTACAATATGGTTCTAGAAAATCTAGTTATATCATTGACCACCTCAGAAGTACTATAATTTAACTCGTAGGTAAATCACTAAAAGTATGCTCTACTTATTGTATAACTGAAAATCTCTGGGTTGGGGATGTTACTAACAATTTAATAGTACAACTAAGCAGTAGTTGAAAAATTATATTCTATTGAGGGCTTATTTAGCTAAATTAAAAATATGTCTCAACCTTAAAACTTTTAATTAACGGTAAATTATGATGTCTTCCTATAAATGTATAGCCATTGTTATAGTTGCTTCTCTAACTTCTGCTTGTAGCTCTATTGAAAAGCCCTCACCAAAAAGGTTCAACATTGAGCCCGACAGTTCAATTTCAGTTACGGCAGGTACTTCACAAACTTTTGTTCGAAGCCAATCAGCAAATTATCAGCTATGTAGTCAACCTATGCCTGATGTTGCTTACGACAAAGGTGATGACGCTGATATTAACTACTCTTTCATTAATACTAGCAGTGATCAAGTATCAGCACAAGATAACTCAGATGAGGTTGAAATGGCTGGCAGAACACCTGCGATATTAATGGCCAGAGAGATGTTTTACCGTACCTGTGAATTTTCAACCAATTTTGATTTAAACAAACAAGAAGCTATAAGCTTATATCAACAAACCTTAAAGACTATTGGTAATGTGTGGGCAAGTGAAGCACAAAATACTACAATTACTGTCGGTGATACTATTCAAGATACTAGTGGCCTATCAGTCAATGCTTCTGGCACTCAAGCCGTCAATAATGCTAATCCCCCTGTTGTTTTAAGTAATGATAAAACATTAAAAAATAGCTCCGACGCTGCTAGTAATAGTTCTGATGATTCTGATGATGATACTTACGACTCTAATGACAATTAACTCATTACAAACGTTAACTACGTCATGTAATAGCTACTAAAAAAAACAGCATAGTACAAGTATTTCACGAATGGATAGTAGAGATAAATCAATGACGATCAATAAAAAAACAAACACACTATGTCACTTTGTAACAGGTTTTAGAAAAAAATATTTTTACTCCTTAATGTTATTTTCTCTACTCTTTATTTCTCAAGGGCTTTCCGCACAACAAGCTACCATCAAACAGGCATTAAAAGATGTTGGTATTAAAAAATTACCTTCCTTTATCGTAGTAAGTGACAATGCCATAGGTTTACATTTTCCAGCAAAATTTGGTGGACACAAATTAAATTTTACTGGTTCTGTTGATGCTGATGCCCTCAAAGACAAAAAATTCGTCTTTACCTCTAACGAAAAGGATAAAATTGATTGGAAAAATGCTTTTGGTATGACCATGCTGGAATTAAGTGAATTAGGTTTATCATTAACGATAGATAGTGATGATATAGCACTTACCCTATCAGGTGAACTTGGCGGTATATTTAAGAAAAAAAACGATAATATAGATGTGAATATTGATATCGCCGTTGAAGATAAAGAAATATCTGATTTCACGTTAGCACTCACTGGACACCGTTTTTCTTTAGCTGATTTCAAAGAGTTTAAAAAAATACCTGACGTAAAGCATTTCGCCATTGAATCGCCAGTAATTTCTCTCGATACCATAGGCGGTACTATAGATATTCTCAAGAAGAAGGTGGATGCCGTAGTCTTTTATGATCATGAAAATAAAGGTTGGAATATTGGTTTGAAATTCGAAAAACCAGTGACATTAACAGATATTACCGGGATCCATAAAAGTTTCCTTAAAGATATAGGCCTACCTAAAATGCGTATGATTAACTCAACAGAGGGTTTATCTGGTACTTATGATGACCTACCTTTAGCTGTACAAAATTTTTTTATGGTTGATAGTAACCTGCCTGATGACGACTTAGATTTAGGTCAAGGCATGAGCCTCATGGCTGAATTCAACGTTGCGCAGGCACCCAAGGATGTACAAAAAGCCTTGGCTAAAATAGGTTTAGGAAAAGCACAATTAGACGTAGATGGCGAAATTAAAAACCTTTTCTCATCTAAGCCAAGTGTTGAAATTAATGTTGATATGGATGCCCCAAACAATCATGATTTTAAATTTTTAAAACTTAAAGATGCGAATGTCGAATTTTTTATGTCGTTATCTGAAAACCAGGCTGGACTTGGATTTAAAACAGTAGTCAAAATGAAGCAACATAAAGGCAATGATTTAGAATTTGATGTCGATTTTGGTTTAAAAGAAAACGATACTGAAGTTGAAGTTTTTGTCTCGGGTGATATGAAAGGTGACTGGAAAAATGCGATGGGCATTAAAAATTTAGTCATTGAAAATACGTCATTAAGTGCAGGGATTAATGAAACAGGTAGCTTTGATTTAAGCTTGGAGGGTACAGTAAAGATGGGCTCTGAAAAGGTAACTGTAGCTGCTGATATGGTACTTTCACCTGAAGCGTTAGGGTTGCCTACCGCAATAGCATTGGCAGGTACTGCCAAAAAGTTGAGTTTTAATAACTTAATTATAGATGCTAACAAGCGCGCAAAACCTAAAGGAGGTGGTTTTAAACCTATGTCAGTAGGTTTAAAAGATTTAGCTTTTGCCTTTATGACTCCTGGCGCTTCTTTACCTGATGACCTAACTGATGAATTAGATATTCAGGGCGCAGGTATTGCCTTAAAGGCCACACTGTTATTTGATAAAAAAGAACTAGGTAACGCGAAAGGTTATGCGTCAACCGATGGACTTTCTTTAAATGGTACCTTAGACCCATTCAAGTTCGGTCCTCTCAATCTTAAAAATGCTGAGTTAACTGTGCAAGCGGGACCAGAGGTTGATGCTAAATTTTATATGGCGGGTGATATTGAGTTATTTAAAAACTTTGAAGAAAAGTATGTTATTGATATTGAGCCCAAGCAAGTAATATTATCCTCTGACACTCGATTTGGTGGCGCTTTTGATGCGGCATTAACGGTTAAGTCTACCGGCCACCACTTAAGTGCAGGCAGTGATCTTGATTTTGATGCCAAATTAGCCACAAAATACGATAAGATTTTTCGCTCTTTGGTTAACGCTGCTTTAAAAGGCTTGAAACAAGGTGATAAAGATATCAGTAGGGCACAACATACACTTGATGCAAAACAAAAAGATGTTAACGGCCTAAACAAAAAAATAAAAGAAGCAAAGGATAAAGCGCAGAAACGTTACAATTATGCATCTAAAAGTATTAAACACGATGAAGACAAGGTCAATAGTCTCAAAAAGACTATTGATTACAATAATAAAGAAGCTAAAAAATATAGCCATGATGCTAAAAAAGATGCAGAGCATTGGAAGTTTGGTAAAGCAGCTAAAGATGGTGTTAAAGCAGGCGAACACAAAACGGCTGCAGGCGCTGAAGAAGTCTCATTGAAAACCGCAGAAGGTGTGTTAAAAACCGCAGATAAAGCAGTTAAAATAGTGCCTGTTGATTTAGACCCAACCGTCGTTAAATTAGAAGCGGAATTAGTTTCTGAAACAGCTGCTTTACAAGCGGCAAAAGGGGTACTAACCGCTGCACACGCCACCAACAAAGGTATAGAAAAAGCCTTAAAAGCCGTAGCTAATGGCTTAACCGCTCTAAAAATAAACTCACTTGAAGCTAAGGGCAGTTTAAAAGGTCTAATAACCGCAGGTAAAGAAGGTGATGCTCCTACCTTAATTATTGATGTTGATATCCATGGCAAGCATCACGTTTATAAAGAAAACCTTGAGGTACTTGAAAAAGGCTTTAACGAACTCGCGAAAGATGTTGCCGACGATGTCGCTAAAGAGTTACTTAAGGTCTTTAAGGGGTAAGTTAACCAGAGTAGCTTACCACTATGGCTCAATTAAAAATTCTTAGTGGTGAGTTCGCTCAAAATCAGTAATGGGTTATCATAAAGCTAATAAAGCCTACTACCTTTCAAAAGCTATTAATAAGGGACTTCCTACCACAGCACGAACACAATCCATACGTCAATAATTGGGCCTTATGAGTACAAAAACAGTATAAAAAGGGCTATAAATAATAGAATAGCTGGCTAAATCACCTTGTACAGCTAATGCTGGCAGTAATATTATCCCTAAACCACTTACGACCACATAGCTCAATTTTTCTAAGCTGGTTGCTTGCAAAACGATTATCTTCATTAGCGCCAGCAGGTCAGTTTTCATATACTTCAGAGGAACTGTATACAGTAATCATGAAAATTTAAGCTAATGATTTTATAATATTATTTAAACTTCGACGTTGACTAATAACAATAAATCCCCTGGTAACAGGGTAAGCAATACACTGGCACATTAGGGATTTGTACATAATTTTTTAAAAAGCTGATATAAATAATAAAATCTACTCTAAGACTGTTCTGTGAGTTTATCAAGCTAATAAATTACGCCTAAATACAGGTTATGATATGAGCGATACACCTAACATCTAACTTGATAAACGTTAATCTAAGCAAATGCTATACCAATAACCTCATTATGATTCTGGTTATTGAAGGTTCAAGTCCCTTTAGCTACCGCATCTTTTACCTCTGCCTAAAGTAGAAATAAAAAATTATAAAATGTCGGTAACTAGCGCTCTTGGTTTGGGACCAAGGGGTCGGAAGTTCGAATCTTGCATCACCGAGCACTTTTTAGTTAATTCCCCTCTTAGAATACACAATAAACTAACATTTCATAAAATCACCTTATTGTATATTAGTTGTAAAAGTGACTCTAAATACTGTTAACAAACTCAAAGAATCGTACATATTCTAGTATCGGGGTCACTTGATTAACTTTACTGTTTTTATATATTTACTGTCTCGATATTACCTTAAAGTAGAACTAATAGTTTGAATTATAAATCACCTCTATTTTCGTTTAGTTAATCAAAAAATCATATCTCCTACTAAACGTTCAAGCGCCTTTCCAGTATTTACAAAATCGGCTCACTTTATGTGCATATCAGGCATAAAAATTTGATGGGTCTTGTTATCGCGGTATAATAAGTTAGTTATTATTTTTCTGTGCAATAGTAGTAGAGTATAGACATTCACTTACTGAATAGAAGCTACAATATAACTTACTTTGTGTCTAATAAAGTATTTGAAGTCCAAAATGGAAAATATCAACTTTATATAAAAATAGGTCAATCATTCCTAACTTTTAGTACATGCATGTACGTTTACAAGATATGATCATGCTGGTTGACTATATCTCAGATAATGGATGCAGGGTCCAAATAATATTTTTATTACTACCATTAAAATGTTGTTCAATGGACTATGTCACTAGAAACGGACTAAGCTTAGATAAACCTTTATTTCCATAGGACGTTTTAAGTCAAAGTGAGTTTAATAATGAAAACACTTTTAATTGTAGCGCATGCTCCTTCTGAAAATACGCAATTAATGGTTGAAGCGATTTTGAGAGGTGCACAGCACTCTGATATTGACCAGGTTAGAACACGCTGGATACCGCCTTTAGAAGCAACACCTAAGGATGTATTAGCCTGTGATGCGATAATTTTGGGAACGACTGAAAATCTTGGTTATATGAGTGGAGCATTGAAAGATTTTTTTGACCGCTGCTATTACCCTTGTCTAGAAGTAAAGCAGGGGTTGCCTTGTGCGTTATATGTTCGTGCTGGTAACAATGGTACTGGCACTTGTCGGGCAGTCGAATCGATTTGTACAGGTTTGCGTTGGCATTGGATTCGCCCACCATTAGTTTGCCTTGGTGACTGGCAATCGACGTTTCTTGGTCAATGTGAAGAACTCGGTATGACCATGGCTGCCGGACTTGATGTTGGAATTTATTAACTCGCCTTTTACATTATATTGGTCACCAATTGCACGATCTGTATTAAGGGATAATTATTAGGTCGCCCATTGACAGCATTAATAGACTTTATAACTGGTAATAAAACAGCGTTTGTTTAAAAAACGAAATCACTTACTATCCCCATAAAACCAGTCTATAAATATAGGCTGGTTTTTTAATCTATATGAATGAATTTTTCAATACTTTTATTAGATTAACTTAGTAGCTATTTGTTGGATATTGCTAACAAACCATGCCAGTGCTTTACCTTGATTATCATTACGCCAAGCCATACATAATTCGCTATTTCTGTTTTCGGTTTTTTCTAAAGCTAAGGTAACAAGTTGCCCTGATTCTAATTGAGTTTTAATACGATGAATCGGTAGAAACCCTACTCCTAAACCTAGCTGCTGTGCTTCTATTTTTTTTTCAATACTTGAGACGGTAATACGTGATTGTCCATCAAGTAGACCCGCGGAACGACCTGGTAGATTTATTGAGCTATCTGCCACCACCACAGAGGGATATTTTTTTATTATTACATTTGAAAGCGGCTGTTGTGCTTTAATTAATGGATGACCTTTTGCCACCGCGAAAACAAAATCTACTTTTCCTAATTTATAAAAAGAGAAGTCACTATTGTACGGTTCACCTGTAGCACCAATAATAAGGTCAGATCTATCTGCAACCAATGCGTCCCATGTACCACCAAACACTTCCTCTGTCACACGGATATTAATCCATGGATATTCCTGCTGGAATTGTGCGATTAAGGTGTAAACAGGTTGAAAGAGTAAAATACTATCAATACAAATACGTAGTTCCAACTCCCAGCCCTTGGACGATTGTTTTGCCATATGAGTTAGCTCGTCGGTGGCTTTTAAAATCTGTCTACCTTGCTCAACGAGCATAATGCCAACAGCTGTCAACTCTGCTTTGCGCTTACTACGATCAAATAATGCGATACCAAGATCGTCTTCAAGTTTATTTACTGTATAGGAAATCGCTGACGGCACTCGAAATAATTCATCAGCGGCAGCGGCAAAACTTTTTTTTCGTTCAATAGCATCAAGCACTTTTAGCGCATCAAGTGTTATGGGGGAACTCATACATCAATCCTTTTGAACTAATAGTTCAAATTTAACCGTTATGCTTCGTTAGAGTCTTTAAATATAATAGCTCCATTAAACAAAAACAATGAACTTTGGAGAATACAATGAACACATCTTTTATAAATAGACTTATCACAACTAATGCGGGTTTTGCTGCGTTAGCTCTTAGAATTCCAACCGCTATTATTTTTATTGCTCATGGCGCACAAAAGTTATTTGGCTGGTTTGGTGGTTATGGTTTAGAGGGAACCGGTCAATGGATGGCATCAATAGGCCTTGAGCCAGGTTACCAACTGGCCTTATTAGCAGGTAGTGCAGAATTTTTTGGTGGTATCGCTTTATTAATTGGTTTACTGGTTCGCCCTGCAGCCCTAATGCTCAGCGCTACCATGTTAGTTGCTATTTTTAGTGTGCATTTTGTTAATGGCTTATTTATGACTAACAATGGTTATGAATTTGCTCTTACCTTACTCGCTGTATCAATTTCGTTGATGTTTAGTGGCGCAGGAAAGTTAGCATTAGATAACGTATTGAAGCAACGTTTAAGCTAGTAAACCTGATAAAATTTCGGCCGACATTCATCGTCAGCCGATCAAGTACAAAAAATTTAGTAGCGAGTAATCAACATGAAATATGTCAGAAAATCTAATAGTAGAGGCGTTGTCAACCATGGCTGGTTAAAGAGTAAACATAGCTTTTCGTTTGCTAATTATTATGATCCTAAACACATGGGGTTCTCAGTCTTACGTGTCATTAATGACGATACTGTTGCACCAGGAAAAGGTTTTGGCGAACATGCTCATCGCGACATGGAAATTATATCTTACGTTACCAAAGGATCATTGAGGCATAAGGATAGCGAAGGTAATAAACATGTCGTATCTGTGGGGGAAATTCAGCGTATGAGTGCAGGTACTGGAGTAAGACATTCTGAATATAATGCCTCTAATACTGATTATGTTAAATTTTTCCAGATTTGGATAGAACCGAAGAAGAGGGGAATTGAACCAAGTTATGAACAAAAACATATTCCACAAAAAGGCGCTTTAACCGGACTGATAACGACTACTGGCAAAGATGGCTCGATATCAATCCAACAAGATGCCAGTTTATCTCGCTTAGTGTTGAAGAAAAAAGAGAATTTTACACTTGCCCCTATCAAAAAATCTGGTTATTTACATATTGTTAAAGGAGAACTGGTGGTAGAAGGTCATTATTTTGTAGCGGGTGACGCGTTTTCAGTTGAACCATCAGAAATGTTAAAGGTTGAAGCAATATCAACACTTGAAGCACTGTGGTTTGAATTACCTGCAAAGTACTAATATGGATATAATAACGATTGTATTAATCGCAAATGTTGCTCTACTTATTAGTATTTCAAGATCAGCCTTTGCAGGAGCACTTGGCGTCTTCGCCGTACCCCTGTTAATGCTGAAATTACCACCGACAGAAGCCATTACTTTAATGCTGCCGTTACTCATTGTTGGAGACATATTAAGTTTGCACAGTTATTAGAAAAATGGGTTCATCGCTTATTAATATCACTTATTCCTGGCGCTATTATTGGTGTTAGTGTCGCGTATCTCATCATAGATTTTATCAATGCTGAACACCTTCAATTAATTATTGGTATCATCTGTATTACTTTTTCACTCAAGAACTTATTTTTCAAAAAAGTAACACTCAAGGCACTGAATAATAATACGGGTGCTTTAATTATGTAGATGTTTTCAGGTTTAACGAGTAGCTTAGTTCACGCTGGTGGACCACCTATTATTATTTACTTTAGTGCTATTGGCTTAGCCCCAGCTAAATTTATCGCTACCGCCTCAGTATTTTTTTTCATGATGAATATTTTTAAACTTATTGGAGTAACAGCTTTAGGCATGTTAACGGGAGAAATTATTTTAACCGCAATGACATTTATTCCGCTGGCATTTGTCGATAATTAGCTTGGCGTAAAAATTAATATGTCGTTAAATAAACGGTTATTTTTGATAATAATAAACTACTTACTTTTACTCTAGGCTACTGGCTACTGGCTACTGGCTAATCATGACAAAATAACATCTACACCAAAGTTATTATTTAACGTGTAAAATTTTTAGCTGTAATCAAAACAACAACAACAATAATTCAGTCCCACTACCCAGATTAACTAATACCAATAAGTGTATCCTTATAAACCAATGTTATACTTTTTTGTAAAGACGCGTTACTACTTACTAGGATAAAAAATGTGCTATTAACTATAGCTACAAGGATAAATACTTGATATAAAAGCTTAAAAACTTAAAAACTTAAAAATCATAATATAAAATTGTCCTAAGTATCAAATGATATATGGGTAACCAATACATCAATATTTTTGAATTAATTGTTCAGATTTAACCGTTATTCTTCGTTAGTGTCTTCAAATATAATAGCTTCATTAAGTAGAAATAATAAACTTTCATGACCAACTTTGGAGAATACAATGAACATCTCTTTTATAAAAAAACTCATAACAACTAATGCCAGTTTCGCTACTTTAGCGCTTAGAATTCCTGTCGCTATTATATTTATTGCCCATGGTGCACAAAAACTATTTGGCTGGTTTGGTGGTTATGGTTTAAAGGGAACCGGTCAGTGGATGACATCAATAGGGCTTGAGCCAGGTTACCAACTAGCTTTATTAGCTGGTAGTGCCGAATTTTTTTGTGGTATAGCGTTATTCATTGGTTTACTGGTTCGCCCAGCAGCGTTAATACTTAGCATTACTATGGTAGTAGCCATATTTAGCGTGCATTTTGATAATGGCTTATTTATGACTAACAACGGTTATGAATTTGCCCTTGCTTTACTCGCTATATCAATTTCATTGATGTTTAGTGGTGCAGGCAGGTTAGCACTAGATAACGTATTGAAGCAGCGCTTAGGTTAATAAACTAAATAATACCAAATTGATTAAGTTCTTTGCCACTCAGCGAGAATTAAAAGACTTAGAGGCAAGGCATTGATTGCAGAGCATGGTTATTCAGGAGAATATGCTCCGCATTTTCTAATAAGCTGTATCTATGCAACGTCATTATTAAAATTAATAACGCTGCAAGTCAGCCCTTTAAACTGGTCCTTGGGAGCTTTCTCGACATCCAACAATAGCGTTAAATTCATTTGATTTAGAGTGACTAAACCTAAAAAATTCACTTTGTTATTGAACATCGAGTATAGCTATGAGTTGGGACTAAATTTAATCAAATTGGTATAATTTCTTTTAATATTAATTCACATATAACAGAGAGATACTAAAATGAAATCAGTAAAAAATAGTTGGGACAGCAGTATAAAAGATGGTGAATACCAACGTAAAGAGTCACAATTTAGAAACTGGATCACAGCTGATGGCAGTGCTGGCATAACAGGACGTGGTGGCTTTCAAGCTGAGGCTGGTCGTTATCATTTATACGTATCACTCGCCTGCCCGTGGGCACATAGAACCTTAATTTTCCGCCAATTAAAAGGATTAGAAGATTTAATTACCGTGAGTGTGGTTCATCCTGACATGCATGAAAATGGCTGGAGTTTTAACCATGATGAGGAGTCGGCAAAACTTTATGGCACAACGGGAGATAATTTATACGGTGATAAATTTATTTCTGAAAAATATCTAGCACAAGATCCTGATTACAGCGGTGTTAATAGTGTACCCGTATTATGGGATAAGCAAGATAAAGTAATAATAAATAACGAGTCATCAGAAATTATTCGTATGTTTAATAGTGCTTTCAACGACATTACTGGTAATAAATTAGACTTTTATCCTGAACACTTACGTGAAAAAATTAATCATGAAAATGAGTTGGTTTATCACAAAATTAATAATGGCGTTTATAAAACTGGCTTTGCCACAACGCAAGAAGCCTATGATAAAAATGTAAAAGAGTTATTTTTCGCATTAGAGCAACTGGATGAAAAGCTCTCTAAACAACGTTATTTAGCAGGTAATGAAATTACCGAAGCGGATTGGCGCTTGTGGGTAACATTAGTACGTTTTGATTCGGTTTATCATACGCATTTTAAATGTAATTTAAAATTGATCAAAGAATTTAGCAATATCTACAATTATATGTTGGAACTATTTCAAGTACCTAACGTCGCCAAAACGGTAAATGAAGCGCATATCAAACGTCATTACTATGCGAGTCATTTAGCCATTAACCCTTATGGCATTGTTCCTATTGCGCACCAGCAAGATTGGACAGCCCAACACAATAGGGACAAGCAGTTTAGCTAGTTTAAAGTCGCTATTGTGTTGTCACAATAACTTTATCAATCAAACTTACGTCAGCTAACCGTGACGTAAGTTTGATTGATTGATAAATTAACGATAAAAACCATCATAACTGCCGTTAATAATAGGTCGCTGATTCTACTATTTAAAACTAATTTTCATCTCGCTCAACAATAAATGCCAAACAATAAAATTTTAACTAATACATTAATATCGTGACCTTACTTTATTTATTAGACATTAGTCTAAAATGACATAATGTAACAGATACTTGGTTCCGTTTTATCTCTTACGACCTACATTTCACATAGATATAGCCTGTTAAATCAACTAAAATAACAGCACTATTAGTTTTTTGTTATGTATTCGTAATATCCCCCTTAGTTTTGATAACTTTGAAGCTTATGAAATGTAGTATTTTGCTGTTTAACCGCTTTATGTGTTTTGTTATCTTATTTGTTGGTATTATTATTTCAGCTCTTAGTAATGAACGCCATTTAGAGCTTACCAATGAATACTCTGTGGAAATTTTAACAGAGGAAGATGGCTTTTTTTCTTCTGAGATATATTCGATTATTCAGGATAATCAAGGACTACTTTGATTTGGCACCGCTGAAAATGGTGTAATGCATTATGTTGGCCGAAAAGTAACGATATTTGAATTTGAGAGTATAAGTGCCAATGGTTTATCTCATAATAATGCAGGCAATGTGATGTTAGGCCGTGACGGAAGAATATGGGTTGGCACTTGGGGCGGAGGCGCTAATCTTTATGAACCAAAAACCGGAAAATTTCAGCATTTTATTCATGATTCTCTACGCACTACCTCTATCTCATCTAACCGTATACAATCTTTATTCCATGACCAACGTGGCTCTATTTGGTTAGGCTCTTGTGATCATGGTTTAGCCGATATATTGGTCAAAACAGCTTTGAGCATATTGAGAGACTAACTGATGAAAAATCTAGTTTATCTCATAATAGAATATGGGATATTGAAGACAACGATAGCAATAGTCTTTGGATTGCCACTAGCTTTGGCTTAAATTTATATGATAAAAATAAAAAACCTTCTCTTATTTTTATCCCAACCTAATAATCTCACACCTACTGGCGCAAACGAAATAAGAAGTATTTTAAAGATATCAAATAATAAATTTTATGTCGGTACACAAAAGATCTGTTTGATTTTAACCAACGCAATGATCTTTTCACGCGTTTAAAAACTGTTGATGATAAATATATTGGTCAAGTGAACTCTATGATTGAGGATCAACAAGGCTACGTTTGGTTTGTCACCAGTAGAGGCTTACTTCGGCAATAAAACTCAGGTCCTCAAATTAAAAAATTCTTACTTAAACATAATAATGACTTGAGGATGATTTTCGAAGATAGCTCAAATATAATTTGGGTTACTAGTGAAAATCACGGTATATAAGATAGTGCCTCACCGAAAGTTTAAATCAATTAATAGCCGGGCACTGACAGCGCCTAATGCTATAACAGTTGATATAAATGGCAATTATCTTCACAAAACTAGTAACATTATCGCCCCCTATTTTTAGTCAGGAAAATGGCTATGGAGGGAATCTATTATTAGAAAAGCCAATTATATTTCTAGATAGTAATAATATTTTATGGGTTGCACAGGATGATGGTTTAGCAAAAATCAACTTATAACTAAGCAACTAGATTTATTAAAATATCCTAAATCAGATCCTAACTATAATGAATTTAGAGAGTTACAAGCGCTTAATACTGGCCAATATGGAAACCTTTGGATTGGTACTTATAAAAATGGTGTTTATCGCTACGATCCTCTTACTAAATTTTTTATGCATGTAGATGCTTCTTTAGGTTTATCTCATCCTGAGGTGTGGGAAATATTTAAAAGATGATGAACAAAATATCTGGGTTGGTACTGGTAATGATATCAATCTTTGGGATGATCGCAATCAGCAATTTATTTCATTTAAAAATGAGGCGAATAAAGTAGATAGTTTATTGGGAAACATAGTTCAGGATATACATCAATCTAGGGATGGAAAGATTTGGATTACTACGCAAAAAGGGCTTAAATTATATCTCCCTGAAACAAAGAGTTTTCAACATTTTGATAGAAAAAACGGCTTACCTACCTCTTTAATTCGTGCAATTGAAGATGATGAAAGTGGTCATTTATGGCTAACAACAAATAAAGGTATTTCAAAACTAAACCTATTATCGGGTAAAGTAACTAATTTTGACAGCTACGACGGTTTGTTAGGTTTAAACTATTACCCAAATAGCCTAGTAAGAGGTGGAAATGAAACTCTTTTCACCAGTAGTCAAAGAGGCATCGAATTCTTTAATACTGCCAACATAGAAACAAATAATAGCGAGTTTAATATTGTTTTAACCGGGTTTAATAAAATGGGACAACCAGTAACGCTTGAGCAACCTTATGCCTATATAACAGATATTAAACCATCTCATCTTAACTACTTTTTTCTTTTTAATTCAAAGCATTAGACTTTATCTCTTCCAGTAAGAATCAATATACTTATAAACTAGAAGGATATGATAGTAATTGGATTGATATCGGCAATCGAAATATCGCTTCGTTTACTAGTTTAGATGGTGGCTCATATAAACTCTTAGTTAAAGCGACTAACAGTAGTGGTAAGTGGGTAAAAAAATTACTGTCTATTAACCTACATATATCACCACCTATGTGGAAAAAATAGTGGGTATATAGCTTGTATCTTTTAGTAGCAGTGCTTGGGTTATTCAGTTTTATTTACTTTAGAACACGTATACAGCGAACAGAAATTATTAGACAAAAGCAATTTGTATTAGCACTTGAAGAAGAAGTCATTGAAAAAACAGCATCGCTACACACAGGCTAATAACTTAATCGCTGCAAAAAAGAAATTAGAAGTGCTCACCTATCAGGATGGCTTAACGGAGTTATATAACCGCCGTTACTTCGACGAAAAACTAACAAAAGAAATCAAAAGGCATTATCGTCAAAAGCAACCCTTGTCCCTCATTATTGGTGATATTGATCACTTCAAACTATTTAACGACTTTTATGGTCATCAGCAAGATGACATTTGTCTGAAACAAGTAGCTCAATGTATTTCTGCTAACGTTGCGCGTGTAACAGGTGCTAATTATCGTTATGGTGGTGAGGAATTTGCTATGATCCTACCTAATACATCAGAGGAAGAATCGACGATTGTTGCTGAACGTTTATGTTTAGCAATTGAGAGTATGAATATTGCTCATGAAAAATCTGAAACTAGTAAATTTGTCACTTTGACTGTAGGGGTTGTCACTACTTCTGCGGGGAGGGAAACATCGATTGATTCAATAGTGTTGAGTGCTGATAAGGCATTATATCTTGGTAAGTCCAGAGGCAGGAATAGGGTTGTACTTGCTGATTAAACCCTATTTGGCTCAAATAAAAAACGAGCTGTTTGACTAGTTAATAAATTTAAAGTTAAACCTAAAGAGGCACACCCCACTTATTTGTATAAAAAAAGACACATTAGTGTTTTATAAGAAAAGGTTATGCTAAATTATCTTATAATAGTAGATTGTCTCAAAAATCGGATTATATTCTTTGCAAGAGCCACCTTACACGGATGATATAGATAAGGAAGAGTTACAACACCCTAATGTTGTTTCTTTGTTTACTTTGGTCGGTATGACAATGACTGTCATTATGGGACTTATTGGGCTGTTCAACGGAAATTTTATTTTAGCGATCACTTTATTTTTGGCAAGTTTTATCTGTTTACTCGGTTACTGCGCTTATCAGAAGTTTAATAATATAGAATTAAGTTCCACAATAGTTCTCTACTCACTATATTTATTAATGTTTTATCTTACCTACACTGGTGGTGTTGAAAATACAGGGCCTTTATGGATATATATTATTGCCCCTGTTTCAGTCTTTATTCATGGCTTAAAGCGTGGGTTGATTGATATTGGGCTATTCGTAATAATAATTAGTACCATAATGTTTATACCAACCAATATTATTGCTCATGCTGAGTACAATATTGAGTTTAAATTACGTTTACTCTATTCCTTTTTAACGGTTACATTTCTGTCAGCCTTATATGAATATTCAAGAGAAAAGTCTTACAAACAAGCCCTGAAGTTAAGTAAAAAATATCAACAACTCGCTCATTTTGATCTACTAACACAACTATCTAACCGTCGTGGTGCACTCTCTCTTTTAACGCAGGAAAAAGCACGTATAATCCGTAATCCACACCCCTGCTCTATCATTTTATGCGATGTCGATCATTTCAAGAGAGTGAATGACCAATATGGACACAATGCAGGCGATGCGGTGTTGGTTGAGCTTGCCAAAATTTTTACTAAAAATACCAGAGATCAAGATTGTATTGCTCGTTGGGGCGGGGAAGAATTCTTATTTATTTTACCACAAACACTGGCTAAAAATGCCAATATACTGGCAGAGAAAATTCAAGAAACGCTCCAAGATTATCTTGTTAATTATGAAGGCGACAAAATTAAAGTTACCGTCAGTATGGGCATTGAACAATTCAATGGCGATCAAAGTATTGATGAGGTAATCAACAATGCTGATAAGTATTTATATCAAGCAAAAAATGCGGGTAGAAATCAAATATTTCCAAAGTTTTAATATATACCCCTGCTACTTGCAAGTGATTTGGATATAAACATCTAGTCGTTAAAGCACGCGGCTAATACGTCACATTGTGCCCCGTATAAAATAGTATGACTAGTAGAGCCTAAGAGCAATTGAAAACCTTATAATCCATGACTACTCGTTATAATCAAATCAAAATTTTTCTACTCTGCAAAAGCTAACATTTCCGCACTGATCTGCTCAATATTCATATGTAAATCTTACTTATGAATATTGAGCCTTTGAACCAAAGATTAAAGTACCTCTTTGCTCGCTCTGCTAATATACTGCTTGTAGCAATACTATCGGCAGCACCTAAGCTAGAAAGATATCATAAACACAAACATAATAGGTATTAGGGATTAGCTCTACTAGATTAATGACATAACGATGAATTGTGTGACCATAATATACTTTATTATTATTCCTCGTTTTTTATGCTAGCAAAATTAACTCAGCAGCTGAGTCATCATTATTGTGGCTGGTAGAGAACTAGAATTGAAGGACTTACTTGGTATGCGAGTACTGTTTCAACTAAGAATACAACGTTATATAAACTGGCATATCCCGAAAAAATTATTTAGCTATTCCACTATAGGGTTAACTTTGATTTTAGTAGTACGGGTAAGATAATTATAATCAAGATATTAAAGAGAATATTATTTATTGTATCAAGCTAACTGAAAAGTCCGCCTTCTATTTAGCCGATGTTGTTTTATCCACTAAATAAAGAATAGATTGATAGTCTATCCCAGCATGATGCGATAAACCTATTTCGCAAGTTCTACTATTACTATAACCAACCATGCAACCTTTGGGTACTTGCTCTTTTAAAGTAGCTAAAGCATTTTCATTTAGCTCAGGGGTAGTAAAACCTTTATCTCCGGTAAAACCACAACATTGAATATGTTCAGGAATAACGACATTATTACTGCATAACTTAGCAAGTTGCTGCATTTTATTGGTTAAGCCCATACGTCTGCTACTGCAAGTGACATGCAACATGATAGTGTCGTTTAATGGGGTAAAACTTAAATGTTCAGCCAAGACCTCAGTGATAAAATCTACTGGTTCATATAGACATAATCCATCAGTCGCTGCTATATCTTCAAGTAGCATTGATTTACACGGACTAGTATCAATTAAAAAGTAATTATTTATTATTCTCAATCTAAAAATAATAAATAATAAATAATAAGATTGAGGCCCTATCTTATTATTTAATCTATTAATCATTTTACGATAAACAGTGTTGTTACCATAACATTTATTGCTACAAAGTAATGTCGTAAGAGTTAACGCACTCAAGTGTCACGCTAATAACTGCAGAGATATCGGCTTTTATTGCTTCAATCACTTGCACATAGTTTTTCTCAAACTCAGGAATAAACTCAACGAGAATTTTAGGATAATTACGCGGGTTAATTACTTTACAACCCTACTAAAGATATCCAATAACCAAGTAAATAATTTCTTTAGTATAAAAATAGCCAGCACAGCTACAGAATAGGCAGTGAATTATAAAGTGAGGTGTCATTGTTAAAATCTAGTTAGTAAACGAATAGGCAAAAGTTTAGTCGCTATATATATCAGCAGCATTGTATTGATGTAAAAAAAATACTATTTTGTTATTTAAAACTTTACACTCTATTTTGAATAGTATCAGCTTTAGATCCTTTAGGTTAAATGCGAAATAACTCAACTAACTTATCAAAGCTAAGACAACGCCATACTCTCCACGTTACCTCCACGATAAAAGGTATATTTATATATTAGCGTTGCACTTATTCATGATAATCATAATTAATTATAGTGATAAGTGATTTATTACAGCTGTGGTATAACTATTATAAAGTCGGCTGTATTGTATAATTAATAGCATTGTCTCAAAGGGTTTAATAATGAAAAACGTACAGGATAAATTTGATTATATAATTGTTGGCGCCGGCTCTGCTGGTTGTGTTGTTGCCGCACGTTTATCTGAGGACCCCAATGTATCTGTATGTCTTTTAGAGGCAGGGGGTCCCGATAAAAGTGTTTTTATCCATGCGCCGATTGGTTTAGCCGCAATGTTGCCCACTAAACTGAATAACTGGGCCTTTAAAACTATCCCACAAGCCGGGTTGAATGGCCGACAAGGTTATCAACCAAGAGGTAAAACCTTAGGTGGTAGCTCATCTACCAATGCCATGTTATATGTTCGAGGTAATAAATGGGATTACGACAACTGGGCTGCACTTGGTAATGACGGTTGGAGCTATGAAGATATATTACCTTACTTCAAAAAATCAGAAGCAAATGAAGTATTTAAAGATAAGTATCATAATGTAGATGGTCCATTAGGCGTTTCGAGTGCCAGTCATGCTAGTGATATTAATCAAATGTTCATTGATTCATGCGTGCAACAAGGCATCAAGTATACGCATGATTGTAATGGAGCTGAGCAAGAGGGAGTTTTCTTATATCAGCGCACCATAAAAAATGGTGAGCGTTGCAGCGCAGCTAAAGCTTACTTAACGCCTAATACAGCGCGAAAAAACTTAACTATTATTACTCATGCATTAACTGAAAAAGTACTGTTTGAAGGCAAGATTGCTGTTGGTATACGTTACAAAAAAAATAATAAATCCATTGAAATTCATTGTAATAAAGAGGTAGTCCTCAGCAGTGGTGCATTTGGATCGCCACAAATTTTAATGTTGTCTGGTGTCGGCGCTAGTGAACATTTAAAAGAAAAAGGTATTACTAGTGTCCATGACTTACCCGGTGTTGGTCAAAACTTACAAGACCATATTGATTATGTGCAAACGTTTAAAGTAAGTAGTCGCCACGATACTTTTGGCTTCTCTGTTAGAGGTAGCTTTAGAGTACTTAAATGGATATCGGAATGGAGAAAAACTCGAACCGGAAAAGTGACTAGCTCTTTAGCTGAATCTGGCGCTTTTTTTAGTACCGAAAACGATTTAGTAGCCCCTGATGCACAATTGATATTTGTTCCTGCTATTGCTGATAATCACGCAAGAACGATTAATTTTGGTCATGGCTACAGTTGTCATATTACCTTACTCCGTCCTGATAGTGTTGGTGAAGTAAAACTTAACAGTAGTAATCCTGAAGATTCCCTCGCGATAGATCCTAATTTCTTTAATAATGAAAAAGATATGAAGATCATCAAACGCGCAGCGAAAAAGATGCAAAATATTATTGAAGGAAAGCCCTTCGCTCCCATTCGAAAGAATATGCTTTATGTTGTTGAAAATGGTAATGACGAGCAGCTTGAGAAAGATATTCGTAATCGAGCAGATACCCAATATCACCCTTGTGGTACCTGTAAAATGGGCCCCAAAACCGATATAATGGCGGTAGTAGATTCACAACTCAGAGTACACGGTATGCAAAATTTAAGAGTAGTGGATGCGTCAATTATGCCTAAAATCATTAGTGGTAATACCAATGCACCCACCATTATGATTGGTGAAAAAGCCGCTGATATGATTTTAGAAAGTTAATAATTATCCTAATATGGATTATCACCAAAGCGCTGTGCAATAAAATCAATCAGTGATCGACAGCGCTCTGATAGAAACCGTGTTTTGTAATATAATCTGGGCTAACAAATAGCACATAGCACATGATTAATAGCGGTTGATTACCTAGCTTGTAAACTGAATTTTTTAACTCAGCAACACGTATCGCTAATTCATAGTCCTCTGCTAATAAGTCGATATGCCGTTCAACAAAATCTACGTTTAAATTTAACTTGGGATGTAACTGAGAGAGCTCATCAATCACTGGCGTTAAATGTAGTAAAAAAAGACAACAGTATGGTGATTTTTAACGTACCAGGCAACGACATTTTTACGGTATGAGTTGAGCATTAAGCTCAGCGACTTCATCAATAATACTTATCACCCACCAATAATATAACGACCCGCTTTGGTAAGCGCTGATTTATCTATCGTTCTTGACAATAACTACGTACCACAGTCTATTTTCTAATACTTTTAGGCGTTTACTCACTGATAACTAGCATGCTAGCCTTTTATTTTTATGTCCGTTATTAAGTATTCTACCGGTAGGAAAATAACCATAATGATTCCTATACACTCAATTTAATTTCATCTCTAAAAAAAGCAAGATATACGCCACAACATAAGGAGCTATTTTTAACAGTGTTATTTTAAAACATATTTATTAAAAAAATATTTTATAGTAAATAAAATGGTGCTATTGCACTTAAAAAATAGGTTTAAAACCTAATTGTCGAACATATATCAATTATGACGTTTAGTTTCTGCCAGTAGTATGAAAGATATAACAGCACCTTTAACGGAAAAACTTAACGCGACATCAGTACAAACAAGCGTATTAAATAACGCTAACACACCTCAAATGCAATCAACGAGATGTTAGTATCAGCGAAAGAGTAATCGTTATGGCATATGCTAAGTGAATTTTTTAGTTCAGTGAATTATTAACTGCGCTGGTTCTTATTTAGTTTATTAGCAGTTTATGGTGAGGCCTGATGGTATTTGGCTTATTTCCAACCAAACAGAAGTGAATAAAAAGCTGTAAGCCCGCTAAACAGTCCAGTATCCGTGAGCGAATAGTCGATACCGACATTACTATAGGATCATCTTTAAAAGTATTTTAGCATTTAATAGAGGCTATCTACGTATACCTTTATGATAGTATTACTATTTTAAGCGACTTAATCTACAAATCACTTAACAAGAATTAGGATTAAGATTATTACTAAGTTAAATACCACAAAAAGATAAAAGGTTTAAAGCTATTTTTACTTTTATTTAAAAGCTAATATTAAAGCTAAAAAACGTCCTATCTTTAACTTCTAGATTAACCACGAACTTAAGAAAAAACCACCAAAAATTAAAATAATAAAGAGTAATAATCCCAAGATTAGTGGCTTAGGCCCAGCGGCTTTAATACTAGTCCATTGGGTTTGTGCGCCTAATGCAGCCATTGCCATTGCTAAAGAAAATTGGCTGGCAAAACTGAATGCTACTTTAAAAAAATCTGGCAAGAGAACAACACTATTAATCATAGCTGTAGCCATAAAGCCAAAAACAAACCATGGGATAGTAATAACAATTTTTTTACGCTCAGCGCTGTTACTAATACTACTATTGGCAAGGTTATCAATGCGATTCAATCCTGCGCTTAGCATTAAAATAAATGGCGCTAACATCATCACTCGAATGAGTTTCACCACCACTGCTGTTTGCATGGTTTCACCATTAATACTTTGTCCTGCGGCAACGGCTTGCGCTACTTCATGAGCAGTACTGCCGATATAGATTCCAAAAGACTGATCAGTCATATCAACCCATTGATAGATAAATGGGTAGCTAAACATGGCTAAAGTACCAAACAGCACAACAGTAGCTATGGCAATAGTAATGTGTTCTTGTTTAGGTTTAAGTACTGATTCGGTCGCAAGTATGGCTGCGGCCCCACAAATAGCACTACCCACAGCGGTTAAAATAGCAACATCACGATGTAGTTTAAGTACTTTAATACCAACAAAAGTGCCGATAAAAAAAACAGTAGTTATTACCACTAAATCAATCGCAACGGCTTGCCAACCTACCATGATTATTTGCTGAAAACTTAAGCCAAAACCAAATAATATAATGCCTACTCTAAGTAGCTTTTGTTTACAGAAGGTTGAGAACTGTTGATCTTTTTCATCTTCAACTCTTAATGAAAAATGACCATAAAGCATACCAAAGACAATAGCTAAAGGTAGTGCGCTCAAACCAAAAGCGGAGATTTCTTCTACTCTTGCTAGGGCAATAGCCAATAAGGCAATAATAGGGAGAACTATGCAGGTAGGCATAACGAACCTCTTAGCTAATAAATGGCTAATAAACAGTAAATAAAGAACGACTTATGTAACTAATAAGCTGCTGACTATAGGTTTACTAGTCACTCTCAACCAGTAATCACTTTATAGAATATAATATAGCTCAAAGTTTTAAATAAGAATAATGGATTGATTCGATGTATAGTATTCAAAAAACCGAACTATAATCAATTAATCAAAACTGAGTTAACTAACAATGATTAATGTTAACTCTCCTTAAGGTAATTTAAGCCATGAGTATTTCGATAAAAAAGCTACAGTTGTTTGAAGCAACAGCACGCTTAGGTAAATTAACTAAAGCGGCCAGTGAGCTTTCTTTAAGCCAGTCTGCCGCTAGCCAAGCGTTAAAAGAACTGGAAGAAAGTTTAGGTTACCCACTATTTGATCGCGTAGGCCGAGATTTATTGATCACAGAAAATGGTCTTAAGTCGCTACCAAAAGTACGCCAAATAGGCGATTTACTCAATAGCCTAAAACTTGCTAATTTAAACACCATGAGTGGTGTATTAAGAATTGTCGCCAGTGCTACTATCGCCACTTATTTACTGCCTAAGTTAATTGCTAAATTTGTAAAAATTTATCCTGAAGTCGTCCCTGAGATACACATAGGTAATACCCAAATGGTGATAGATTATTTAGATAAAGGTAAAGCATCCATTGGCTTGATAGAGGGCCCAGCAGTGCATAAGCACTTACAAATAATCCCGTGGCAACAAGACCAACTACAAATTTTTTGCCCTATTGATCATCCACTAGCAAAAAAATTGATAATTAACCTTGAACAACTTCAACAACAAGCTTGGGTATTACGTGAACATGGCTCAGGTACACGTGCAATATTTGACGCCGCCATTGAACAAGCGGGAGCACAAATTAATTTAGGTATAGAGCTAACGAGGCAAGGCGCAATTAAAGAGTCAGTCAAAGCTGGTTTAGGACTAGGTTGTTTGTCACAACTCACCATTGCTGAAGAACTAAAAATAGGTAGTTTGGTGATACTGAAATCACCACTAAATTTATCACGACGTTTTTCTTTAGTCACTCATAAAGATAGTCACCATAACCTACTGGTACAAAAATTTATTGATTATTTAAAAGCGGAATCCTAGTATAAATACCGATATAAAAAGAGAATGAGGGTTATCATCTAACTATATTACTGGTTATTTAATTTTTTGAAATAATACGTTTTATTTCAAAAACGAATACTGAGTTAGTCCGATTGTTTGGGGTAGTGGGTCATGCCGACTTCTTACCGCGATTTAAACTTAATCTCATAGGCGTAGGCTTTGACTAATGAGGCTCAACCTTTATGGATATTTTAAAACGAATTCAACTAGTACGTTCAAATCAAGAAACAGAGTTACGTCATATTAAAGTTGTTATTGAGTATGTACCTGTGCCGCTATTAAGCATTGATCATAATGGTAAGATAAGCTAACCGAATTAATGTCTTGGTAGACGAATAACCAGACTTTTGTTCGATAATATAAATCAGACCTAATCGAGATCGTTTTTATCGCTGTTGATCCATAATTATGGGCAATTAAATGACGTAATATAAAAGCCTATTTCTCGCAAGCTTTTGATATCAAGAGACTCCCAACAATCTGATGAAATACCGATACATTAAAGCCAAACAATAGTTTAAAACTTATAATAAATAGTTTAGGTTTAGCCAATTTATTCATCTATTTAGTAAATAAAGTAGAATAATTGTGTGATCTGGACTAATAAATATAGTATTAGTGGTTTTTAGTGTGTTGTTGCTGGTTTCTTTGGCTCTTTAGCAATACAATATCTTTCTAGGGTATGTAATTCTATTAAAGCAGTATTATTAGGATTAAATCGTATACGATTTATGGCTAAAGTAACCAAAAAAGGTACTCCCAATATACGCTTTAGGATGATGTATCTAACAAATTTCAATTTCTGATTATGTAATGGTGATAGCTGATCAGAATTAAATTTTTTCACCAAAAAAAAAGAGAATGTTATGAGTAAAGGTATAGTTAAGTGGTTTAATGCAGACAAAGGTTTCGGTTTTATTACTCCAGAAGATGGCAGCAAAGATTTATTTGTTCATCATTCAGAAATTCAAGCTGGTGGTCAATATGCTACTTTGGCTGACGGCCAAGCAGTAGAATATGAAGTAGGCGAAGGACAAAAAGGTCCATGCGCAAATAAAGTTGTAGCGGTTTAATTACTAGCATATAGCAAATAGGTAAGCGGATGCGCTACGCGTACTCGCTTACCTATGATTTAAATTGTATCTACCGCTCAGAATTCCTGCCATATATTTCAGCTGTAAAATTTATTAATACTCACTTCCAAATCTTCATTTGACTAAGTCAAAACCCTATCGTTAGCGCTTTATCATCATAGTATCAATATTCTATATAACCTTTTATTTTAATTTACAATTCAAGATAATATTATTATATAAAATTATCATATACTACAGTCAAACATAAGAATATTTTTACTAAGTTGTTAATTTATAATTTTATCTGTAAATAGAACGAGTACAACATTAATAAAATTTAAAAAATCACTTCATAACAAATACTAAATACTACTTAATTCAACACTTATAGGGACTATTGCACCATAAGAATATACATACTAATCTTACTTTTTTACTATCTGGTTGTGTAATAAATATCATCGCCGCTTCTTTTATTTAACAAGATAAAAAAGTTAACTTGCTATAAAATAGCTAGTATAGGGCATTGGTGAGTTGAAAAGAGTCTAAAACAACAATGGCTTGAACTGAACGCGCTAATAATAATATACCCGTTATCAATCAATATCTACGTTTTAGAGTAGGCTCTGAGTGGTAACAGCTATAAATCTAATGGCTTAAAAAAATGGCGCTAGCAATGATAATTGCTGCAGCAACAATGCTACAGATAATTCGTTGATTATTCTTGCCTTGACTCGCCAACATAGTTTGCATTAATTGCGTTTGCTGATGTTGGTTTTCACGACTTGTTTTTAAGTAGTCGTAAATTAAGTCAGGCATTTCAGGCAGTTTTTCATTCCAAAAGGGTAAGTTAGCTTTAATTTTACTAAATACTGCCTTAACGCCCATTTGTTCTTTTACCCAGTTTTCTAAAAATGGTTTTGCCGTTTGCCATAAATCTAACTGCGGATATAGCTGACGACCTAACCCTTCAATATACAACAAGGTTTTTTGTAGTAAAACAAGCTGCGGTTGTACTTCCATATTAAATCGACGTGCAGTATTAAATAAGTTAACTAATACTTGGCCGAAAGAGATTTCTGACAATGGTTTGTTAAAAATAGGCTCACAAACAGTGCGAATAGCAAATTCAAATTCATCCACACTAGTGTGGGCGGGTACCCATCCTGAATCAACATGAAGCTGTGCAACTTTCCGATAATCACGATTAAAAAAGGCGACGAAATTTTCGGCTAAATAACGTTTATCTTCTCGATTTAAAGTACCAACAATACCGCAATCAATAGCAATCCACGTAGGATCAGCTGGGTTAGTGGCATCAACAAAAACATTACCCGGATGCATATCGGCATGAAAAAAACTATCACGAAATACTTGGGTGAAAAAAACCTCAACACCACGTTCCGCTAGTAACTTCATATTCACGCCTAGCTGGTTAAGGGTGTCTACGTCACCCACACCAACACCATAAATACGTTCCATAACCATGATATTTTCAAAGCTATATTCACTATGGATCTCAGGTACGTATAGCGCTTTATCGTATTCACTGCCTTGTTCAAAATTATGCTTTAATTGGATGGCATTACCAGCCTCACGGTTAAGGTCCAACTCATCTAGCATTGTTTTACGATACTCTTCAACAACTTCCTTTGGTCGTAAGCGTTTACCATCGGGTAACCAACGGGCCACGAGACCAGCAAACAGAGACATTACTTTGATGTCGGCTAAAATTATTTTACTGATATTAGGTCGTAATACCTTAATAACGATATTTTTTTCAGTATCTCTAGCAAGTAATGTTGCGGTATGAACTTGCGCGATAGAGGCTGATGCCAAAGGGGTCAAGTCAAAGTCTTTAAAGTATTGTGTAAAAACATCTGCACCCATAGCAGCAACAATAATATCTTTTGCTTGCTCACCATCAAAGGGGGTTACTTTATCTTGTAATAAAGCGAGTTCGTCAGCTAATTCTGGAGGTAATAAGTCACGCCTGGTTGATAGCATTTGGCCAAACTTGATAAACACTGGTCCTAACACTTCTATCGCTAAACGAAAACGCTGCTCTGGGGTTTTATCTTTATGTTTATTTCTCAACCAAAACAAGCTATACCTAGCGGCTTTGGCATACCAAGGCAACAGTCCCGCAGGTACCATTTTATCTAAACCAAAATTTAAGAAGGTTTTAACGATTTGATAAAGACGTTGGCTACTCACGGCGATTATTATTTCCTATGATTTATTAACACGAGCAAGGCTATTAGTCGTATTCGCTAATTAACCTTAGATTATTTATCCGTTAACTTATTTATTCGCTATGTTAGCAACGAGTTTATCGATGCGGACAGACAAGGTATCAACCTTACTGGCAACATCTTTAGTGTTTTGGTTAAAAGCATTTATTTGACTACGGGTAACCACTAAACGCTTTTCATGCACAATATACTCGCTAATATCCGCTTCAAGTTGCTTACCTCTGCCAACAAGTGATTTGGTAATTTTATTACCAAACTGTAATAATTTATGCGTTGGTACGTCACCAAGCTGTTTAGCAAGCTCGCTTTGCCAATCTATTTCAAGTGATTGAGCAATATTAGCAAATTGTTGCGCTATTTTAATATCACCCGTTACATCGAGTTCGTCTTGCTTTATTAATTGCGTAAGAGATTGATTAGCTTTTAATTTATTGAGCGTACTGAGGCTGGTATTAATAGTACAATCACTCAACTCACTACAAGACCTAACGATAACCACTGTTTTGCTAGCACTGGTATTAACAGTAAAACATAAGGTGAATGGCAGTTCTGCTAGTTCAAGGGTTAACATTTTTTGAGCAACTGCAGCAAAAGATACTGATTTATTATTATTTAAAGCCAACGCCTTATTAATAATAAATTCAAGCGTCGCTGTAGCAACTTGTGGGAATAATAAACGCTTACCTAACTGAATGCTAAATTGCGTACTTAAGCTAGTTAGGCCTTGATTAGTAAAATCTTGCATGATTAAAACTTATAACCTTTGTGTAAGGCAACAACCCCACCAGTTAAATTTTTATAACTTGTTTGTTCAAAACCTGCATTTTCCATCATACCTTTTAATGTTTCTTGATCAGGATGCATACGAATTGACTCCGCCAAGTATTGATAACTTTCACCATCTTTAGCTACTAATTCGCCCATTTTAGGTAATATATTGAATGAATAGAAATCATAGGCTTTATTCAATAATTCATTTTCTGGCTTCGAAAATTCTAGTACCAGTAAACGTCCGCCTGGTTTTAGCACTGAATAAATTGAGCGTAAGGCTTTATCTTTATCCGTAACATTACGTAAACCAAAAGCGATAGTGACTATATCAAACGTATTTTCTTCAAAAGGTAGGTATTCAGCATTAGCTTGTACATATTCTATATTTTGCACTAAACCTTTATCCCGTAATTTATCACGACCAACATTTAACATTGAACTGTTAATATCAGCTAAAACGACGTTACCTTCTCGACCAACTAATTGTGAAAATTTAGCCGTTAAGTCACCTGTACCGCCGGCTAAATCTAATACTTTATTACCTGGGCGCACGCCACTTGCATCAATAGTAAAACGTTTCCACAAACGATGAATACCAAATGACATTAAATCATTCATCACATCATATTGCTTAGCTACCGAGTGAAACACTCCTGCTACCATAGAAATTTTATCGTCTTTTTCTATCGTTTTATAACCAAAATGCGTAGTGCTTTTACTCTCAATTGAAGTATCAACTGAACTGTCGGCTAAAGTATCAGCATCGATTGCTGTATTGGGAGTTGTAGATAAGTCATTGGCTGAAGAGTTTTGATCTGTTGATGACATGGTATTTCACTTAAAGCAATGTTAAAACAATAATTGCCTACAGTTTACTGTATGCATGCTAAATCACCAAATACCCTACTGGTTTTTTATTACTCTAATACCCATTTTATTAAATTATTACTTATTTATAACCATTACCATTCAAGAAACGATTTCACCATGCCTTAAGAGGTTTTTAACTAGATTTAGCTAGCAATTACGTAATAAAGCAACATAAATGAAATAAAATTACAAAATACACTTGCGAGTATAGATTATTTACTCTATACTTCTCTTGTTCCCTTTTGCGGACGCTTGTTGTAATAATTGAATATTCTAGCTTTCCTCATAGCTAAGTCACCGATAGCCTTTGCTATCGGTTTTTTTTTGCCTGAAAATGACCATTCAATACAAATTTCATTAATCTTTTTATTAAAAACTTTAGATACATTTACCCTGAATAATCAAAAGTGCTTTCCTTCATAATATTATATTAAAAATTAATAATATCTTTTAACCCCTTTTTCATTTCTTCTTCGTTTAAGTGATATGTAGGTAATTAATTCTTTTTACTTACTGTGTGGCCACACCTCTTTAATTTCACTGTTAGTGAGGAAAAAAAATGAATAGAATAGTAATAATTACAGGACTTTCAGGATCAATCACCTTTGGTTTATTTGCCTTTATGGCGTTTTTGATTAGTAATGATCAGGTAAACTTAGTATTACCACCTGATAGTGTACCTATTGATATCGTAAGCTTACCTGATGAGAGCCAGGCTCAAGTTAAAGTAAGACCTGACTTGAACCCACCGTCCCCCCCACCATCAATACCAAGAACAAGAGTCGAACCAAATGTAGGGGAAGTTAATAATGATTTCAATTATTCACCTCTAAAATTACAGCAAACAGGTGGTCCACTTAGCGTACTATCTTTAGGTAATAAAGCCGACGGAGAAGCGAGACCATTGGTAAGAGTTAACCCTAAATACCCTATTGGTGCCGCTAGAGATGGAATTGAAGGCTGGGTAGTGTTAGCTTTTGATATTAATACCATTGGTGAAGTAGTCAACATCTCCATTATTGGTTCACAACCTAAGCGAGTTTTTGATAAAGCAGCTAAGCAAGCGTTAAAAAAGTGGAAATACAAAGCAAAATCTATTGATGGAAAAAACATTAACCAAAAAAAGCTTACTGTGCAGTTAGATTTTACTATGGCTCAATCAAGTTAGGAGATAATTTGAAGTTACCATCAATGATAAAAGGTTGGCTAAATCCCACAATTACTCCTAAGAAGTTATTGATGGACTATGTTTCTACCGGTAATAAAAAGTACTTAACTTTACTGGTAGAGCAATTTAATTTATCTCTATATCACTACCTTTTAAGCCAATCAAATAAAGAGTTAGCTGAGGATGTACTACAAACTACTTGGCTAAAAGTTATACAAAATACATCTCAAGATCACTGTAATGTGAAAAGCTGGCTTTTCACTATTGCCAGAAACACATTAATTGATGAACTTCGACATCAAAAAAAGTGGCAAATGCAAGCGCTAGCTGATGAACATACTATTACGATTAATTTATCTCGAGAATTAGCGCATACTGAGAAACTAGCCGAATTTAATGAGGCTTTAATCTCTCTACCTTTTTATCAGCGTGAAGCTTTTATTTTTCAACAAGAGGGCTTTTCTGTTATGGATATTTGTCAGTTAACGGATGAGAACTTTGAGACGGTTAAAAGTCGTTTGCGTTATGCCCGTAACAACCTTAAAAAAATACTAGGGACCAACTAATGAGTCGCGACAATTTTGATGAAGAAATAACTTCGCTTTATCAACAAAGAAAGCAGCAAGTTGTTGCGCCTAAAATAATACTTGCTCAAGAATCTAGCAACACAAAATATTCACCACTAAAATTACTCACTATATTTTTTGCTGGCAGCATGGCTTCTTTTGGCATTATGGCTATTATTAGTCATTTTTCGACCCTGCCAGAAAATTTAACCACCGCAATAGCCTCATCACAGTCAACAAACTTAATCGAACTAGCTCCTAAGCAACCAGATGAAATAAAGGCCTTACCTGTAAAGGTATTACCACCAATACCTGAAAATGTGTCCCCGATAAGCCAAAAGACACTGCAACCAGAACTAGCAAATAGAAGTGAGCAATTGAAACCTCACATAGTCACCACGGGACCAGTATCTGTTATGTCCTTACCATCACTTTCAGAACCTCTAATAGTGATTGAACCAATCTATAAAGTACTACCTGAGTACTCAATTACCGCGAGACAAGAACGTGAGTCTGGTAAGATAAAATTAAACTACAACATAGATATTACGGGTAAAGTTAATAATATAACTATTGTCTCAAATAGTATTAGTCGAAATTTACAGCGTGCTGCTAAAAAAGCGTTGTCACAATGGCAATACAAGCCTAATGAACAATTATTAGGAAAAGATTATCAGGTTATTTTCAAGTTTACGCTTTCAGAAAATTAGTCAATTAAAAGTGTTAACAGCCGTTAGGGCTATAATTTTAGATATAATTGATAAAGATCAATCAAGTTGTTTGCTCAGCCCTAACACGGTAAAATAGGGCACATCTATATCAATTCCTCTAGGCAACTATGTCAATCAGCAGCGAACAACTTAATACCATAGAAAAATACGATGAAGAAAAGCGCTTAAGTTACTTGCTTCAGCAAGTTGTTAGTAACCAAGAAATCTGGATATTAGCTGATGAGCATGGCTGTGTAATGCTAAACACCGAAGAGGAAGATTGCGTTCCTGTATGGCCTAACAAAGAATTTGCACAGCGCTGGGCAACAGATGAGTGGCAACATTGTAAGGCAGAGGCTATCTCATTAAGCAAATGGTACAGTCACTGGAGTACTGGTTTAGCTGATGATGAACTCGCTTTAGTTACTTTTCCGAATCAAGATAATCAAGGTTTAGTGTTATTTCCAGAAGAGTTTGAAGAAGCCTTACTTAAAGAAACTAAAAAGCAAAATAGAAAATAATGGAAATCCATATAGGCTCACTAACACACCCAGCGGTTATTACGCTGCTGGAGGAGCATCATCAGGATATGCTGAACCACTCACCCGCAGAAAGCGTGCATGCCCTCGATTTATCAGCATTAGCCCAAACAAGTATTACTTTCTGGAGTGTTTGGGAAAATAATAAACTCGCCGGATGTGGTGCCTTAAAAGAATTAAACGATGCTCACGGTGAAATTAAGTCTATGCGTACTTCTCGTAATTTTTTGCGCCAAGGCGTTGCTAAGTTACTTTTGGAGCATATGATTGCCCAAGCAAATATTCGTGGTTACCAAAAGCTAAGTCTTGAAACCGGTACTATGAATGCATTTTTACCGGCACAGAAACTCTATCAACAACTTGGTTTTAAGCATTGTCAGCCCTTTGCCGATTACCACGAAGATTCCTACAGCACTTTTATGACTAAGGTTATTAACTAACTAGTCTAAATTAGCCACATTAGCCACTTCCCCTATATCGGCACATTGTGCCGCTGTTACTGCCATCATCAATGTCGTTATCAATAACGATACTCATGCTTTATCACTCTAATCATAAATAACCTACAAGCTATTTACTCTCCTTCTTCTATACTCGACAACTAGCAAAAACCACAACCATCAAAAAATAGCTTGCCCATTGATTACCTTGCAGCGCACTAAACTAAATACGTAAATAATTACCCATAGTTAATTTGTACTTGAACTTAACAGAAAGTAAGTTAAAATAGCATTTGAATTATATTCGAATACAATTATCTATAGGTTTTACATGGCTCCAGCTCCACGATTTAGTGCAGAAGAACAAGAACGATTAATCATATGCGCGGCAATTAAGGCGATAGAAGAGAGTAGTTTATTAGACTTTTCTATGTCAGCTATTGCCAAGTTAGCCGGTCTATCTATGGGATCCGTTTATAAATTTGTGCAATGTAAAGAAGATGTACTTATTGCCTTAGCTACACGTATGTACCAAGAGCGACAATCGGTTTTCAAAAAAGTACTCGCCTTACCCTTAACTACACCAGAGCGCATTATCGCAACGAGCTTGTTAGATTTTTCTAAAGCTCAAATGTATAACTTTGATAGTCAGCTTGAAAGTATTGTTAATACCGAAGCGATGATGAAGCGATGCTCAGAGCGTTGGTTAACGCAAATGATAGCCTGTGGGAAACAATGCCAAACTATGTTTCAACAATTCTTGCAAGACGCAGCTGATTCAGGTGAATTAACCTCAGGTAGCCGAGATATTGAAGAAATAAACTTAGGCACCTGGTCGTTATCCATTGGCTATTTTCAAACGGTTCGCTTGCATCAATGTTGGCAAAATGACCTTGCTGGCAATATCGAAGAAATGAATGATGAAGGTAATGAAAAAAAATGCCTAGTGCTGCCCGCAGATAATGCACATATTCGTACGATGAAACGTTTAGTAAATACTTACGACTGGCAGCAAAAAATTTCTGATGATGATATTGAAAAAGTTTGCCATCACTTAATCGCTGCAGAGCTTAGGTAATATAACACACGGAAGATCTGCATTGATTTACGACAACAAAGCAGAACAGTCGACAAACAAAAATAGCTTAAATATAAAGCTTAAGTTTTTTATAAAAACATAAAGGGACATGAATGAACGTAACTAAATGGCTAGTAGTAATTACAATATTAGCCGGTACCATCTTTAGCTTGTATAGCTATAAATCATCACTACAAGCAGTGGCAAGTGCCCAAGCAGAAAATATGCCTGAAATAGCAGCAGTAGTAACGGCGGTAGAAGTCAGTACTATTAACTACCAGAAACATATTCAAGTAAGTGGCGAAGTACAAGCATTTAAATTTTTAATACTCAATAACGAATTGGCTGGTGAAATTACTCGTTTAAATGCGATTTCTGGTCATATTGTTAAAAAAGGTCAAATGTTACTTGAATTAGATCATCGTAACGAAGATGCTCGTCTCATGGCAGCTAAAGCAACGTTAGTATTACGCCAGCAAACGCTAAACCGTAATATTGAATTACAAAAAAATCGTGGCATTAGTGAAGAAAAAGTCGATGAAGCGCGCGCTGCAGTACAAATAGCTCAAGCTGATATCACAGTAATTGCCACCGCTATCGATAAGAAGACATTAACCGCACCATTTACCGCCACTGTCGGTATTCATACCCTAGAAGTTGGCCAATATTTAGATAAAAATAGTCAGGTACTTGAACTGGTAGGTGTGAATGATTTCACCTGGGTTGATTTTAATCTGCCGCAGCTCTATCAAGAACTCGATTTAGCCTCGACGGTAAAAGTTAGTCCTATAAATAAAGACACGAGCTTTGATGCTAGCATCATAGCTATCGATCCGCAGTTATCACGTCTATCACGTCATTTAAAATACCGCGCACAGTTGCCTTCTTCCACGTTAGCGTTAAAGCCAAATACCTTAGTATCGGTAATTGTGCCAATTGATAATAAATCAACCCTTGCTACCGTGCCTGATTTAGCGATAAAACGTGATGCACTCGGTAATTACGTTTTTGTTTTAGAAGCAGGTGACCAAGGTAGTTATCGCGCTAAACAAGTGCCCGTTGAGTTGGGTGACCGACAAGGTGATCACGTGATGATTCTTTCGGGTCTAGAAGCGGGACAACTTATTGCGAATAGCGGCTCATTCAAATTATTCCCAGGCATGAAAGTATACCTTGCTAAAGAAACTGCTCAAGCAGTAGCTGCTGATGTCAGCGTACAAGAATAAGGGATTATAATGCAAGAAAGTAAATCATCCATCATGGACATCTTTGTAAGACGACCGGTAGTTGCCATCGTTTTATCTATTATTATTTGTATTGCTGGTATCTGGTCAGCAAGTAAAATTCCAGTACTGCAATTTCCAAAAATTGACAGTGCCTCATTAGTTATTGAAACGTATTATATTGGTGCATCCGCTGATGTAGTTAAAGGTTTCATAACCGAACCCATTGAACGAGCAGCAGCAACAGTACCTGGTGTTGAATATGTTGATTCAGTCAGTACTTCTGGTAGCTCTAAAGTAACGGTTTGGCTTAAATTAAATGAAAACTCAACACTGGCATTAGCTGAATTAAATGCGCGCTTAGGACAGATTCGTTTCGAATTACCACAGGGCGCACAAGATCCAGTAGTATCAGTAAGTCGTGCTGATAGACCTTTCGCGGTTATGTATTTAAATGTGCAAGCCAATGGTAATGACTTATCACGTATTACAGACTATTTAACTCGTCAAGTTAACCCTGTTTTAAATGCGATTGAAGGCGTACAACGCGTAGGTATTGAAGGTGCTAGAACACCAGCAATGCGAGTCTGGTTAAATGCTCAAGCACTACAAGTATTTAACTTAAGTGCTAGTGATGTCTATCAAGCCTTAGCAACAAACAACACCATAGCCACTTTGGGTTATGTCGAAAATAGTCGACAAAAAATTGATATTGTTGCCAATACACAACTCAGTAGTGTTGCAGACTTTAAACAACTGGTTATTAGCCAGATTGATGGCGCTAATATTTATTTAAAAGATGTCGCAAAAATTGAACTCGCCGCAGAAGATACTAGCGTTACGGCAAGGCTAAACGATAAAGATGCGGTGTATATTTCTATTTGGCCATTACCTGGCGCTAATGAAATAGCCATTGGTGATAAAGTATATAAAAAAGTTGCCGAGCTAAATAAAACGCTACCGTACGGTATATCAATTGATTATGCCTATGACGGTACTTTATACATGCGCGATGCATTAAAAGAAATTTTTACCACGCTAATTGAAACCGTTATTTTAGTTGGCTTGGTTGTTGTGCTACTAATGGGCTCATTTAGAAGCGCGATAGTGCCATTAATTACCATACCTATATCTATTTTAGGCGCGGTTGCCGCAATGGCCATGATGGGCTTTTCGTTAAACCTATTAACCGTTCTCGCTATCGTATTGTCGGTTGGCTTAGTGGTCGATGATGCTATTGTTGTGGTAGAAAACGTTGCTAGATTAATGCGCCAAGGCATGTCGAAATTTGATGCGGCACTGCTTAGCTCTCGCCAACTGCTTGTACCTATCATTTCAATGACGTTAACGCTGGCGGCCGTTTATGCACCTATAGGATTCCTATCAGGGCTAACAGGCGTATTGTTCAAAGAATTTGCGTTTACCCTCGCCATTGCCGTCATTATTTCAGGTATTGTTGCGGTAACGTTATCACCTATCATGAGTGCTTATGTTTCACCTAAAGGCGGCGAAGAGAGTTGGTTAACGACTAAAGTAAATCACCTTTTTGAAAGAATACAACGAGGCTATGCCAAATTATTGCACCGTATTTTTAAGTGGCAAGGGCAAGTATTTTTAATTGCCTTGGTCGTTTCACTACTCACAGTACCTTTTTATCTGTACTCAAAAAAAGAATTAGCGCCGGTAGAAGATCAAGCCATGGTGATGTTTGTTATTCAATCACCGCCTGATGCGTCATTGCTGTATAACGTTTCGCAAATGAATCCCGTTGTTGAAAGCTTACAAGAGATTGAAGGCGGTAAGAAAATTTGGCAAATAATTTTTGGTGGCGGCGGATTTGGCGGGTTAGAGTTGGTTAATACCGATGACCGTGACTACAGCGCACAATCACTAGTACCGCGGATTTACGGAAAACTAGCGCAAATACCCGGACTTAACATGTTTCCTATTTTACCGGCCTCATTACCAACCTCGGGTCAGTTTGAAATAGAAATGATTGTTAAAGCCTCAGCCCCCTATAGCGAAATGAAGCAATATGCCGATCAGCTTGTGGGTGCCGCCTTTGGCAGTGGTCAATTCCTCTTTGCTGATACCGATCTAAAAATAGATTTACCGCAAGTAGAGTTACAATTAAATCGCGAGAAAATTGCCGATTTGGGTATGACTGTCGGACAAATAAGCGAGCAATTAGGTATTTTATTATCGAGTAACTTTGTTAACCGTTTTGATTCTAATGGTAAGGCTTATCGCGTCATCCCTATTATTAATGATGACGTACGTAGTAAAACGGAAGCGATTTTATCATTGGATATTAAATTACCCACCGGTGAATTGTTACCCGTTTCATCGGTCGCTGAGTTAACATGGAAAACCGTACCCAGAGCATTAGGGACTTTTGCTCAACAATCGTCTTTTAGAATCTATGGTGGTGTAGCGCCAGGTTCAAATAAAGAAGCGGCGTTATCTGCTATTGAAAACGCAGCAAAAGAAATATTACCTCTAGGTTATTCTATTGATTATGCGGGTGAATCAAGACAATTACGTCAAGAGGGTAATACCTTAATCATGGTATTGGGTATTTCATTAATAATTGTATTCCTAGTACTAGCGATTCAGTTTAATAGCTTTAGAGATCCGTTAGTGGTGTTACTTGGCTGTGTACCCTTGGCCTTATCTGGTGCCCTGCTAATTCCTTACCTTGAACTAACGACTATAAATATTTACTCGCAGATAGGCTTAATTACCTTAATAGGCTTAATTGCTAAAAATGGTATTTTAATTGTCGAGTTTGCTAATCACGCACAAGAGCTTGGCGCGAATAAACTCGCTGCAGTTACTGAAGCAGCAACCACGCGTTTACGTCCTATTTTGATGACCACAGCAGCCACTATTTTGGGCCACTTCCCATTAGTATTAGTTACAGGTGCTGGTGCAGAAGCGCGTAATAGTATTGGTATTATTTTAGTGGCGGGTATGTTTATTGGTACTATCTTTACCTTGTTTATTTTACCTAGCTTTTATTTAGTCTTAGCAGAAAAAAGACAAAAAATTAGTGTTGAATAAATATAAGTCTCTAACTCTGCCTTGCAAAAAGTCGTTAACTGGACATTCTTCGTTAATAAAAAAAGCCATCCATTTATGGGTGGCTTTTTTATAGAATAAACTATGACTTACTACTTAAATTAACTACTTTGTACCAACAAAGTCTGTTTTAATTGCTCCGCCCTAACAGCTAATACTTGTTCAACATACTGTTTCGCTTCATCGCTATAGAGCAATATTCCTAAGGCCTATCTTAACTCGACTTCGGTTTTATCATTGTGCTCAAACAATATAATTAGTTTACTAATTATATTACCTTCATAAACATAACAAGCCATAGGTCGTTTGCTAAAAAGAGCAGGTAACATCGAAACATTAGTTAACTTAACCTGTAACGCGAGTGCATCTAAAATGGACTGAGGGAATTGCCAATGTTTAGCAATATGATAAGTTAATTTTTTTGATTTTTTCTGTATTAATTCTTTAAAGGCATAGGAGTTCGGTTGATGATCAGGATGGATAAAAGAAAATACTTCCATCAATAATTAGTAAATAATCATGTCACCCAAATTACAAATAAGATCAATAAGATAGCCTTGAGCGGCCTTGTTTTTATAAGAGGATTATTTATTAATTCTTTAGAAATAACACCAGTAGTTAAGCTATGGTGCCAAATTTTATTACCATACTGTTTAAAGTATATTTGAGATGAGGGGTCAATTTACTCACAAAACTATTGTTCACCCCTTCCATAAGTCCATTACTGCCCAATAACATAAAAGCAGATTTAAGGTCAGAGATTTCTTTACCTGTACGGTTATAAAAAGCTGAATTAGATAACTCAATCACTTTCGCGGCAATAGCGGGTTCTTGCTGAATCAAATAAAGTAATTCTTGGGTATCAAAGTTATCGTCAGTCAGCTGGTCAATGACCTGACTGAGCGAAGCAGGTAATACCGACATTGCTTCAATTATTATATTAGGTGTACGTAACACAGCTTCAATTTTGTCAGCAACATAATACGATAATTCATCGTGTTGTACTGTCGCTAATGATTGGCCAAATAAAAAATCATAGAAATCTTGACGATGTGTTTCTTCAATACTTACCAAACACAATTGCTTGGCAGGACCGACAATTTTAGACTCTTCAAAAGTTTGTTGCTATATTTCCTCTACTGGCTCTTTATCTTTTTCGAAGTATAAGTAATTGGGTTGTTTCTTGCTTTTAATACTGGAAAAAAGGTGCTTCAATATAGTTTTAAACATATAAAATATTTTTCCTAGAGGATCTTTGTTTTCATCATTTACGTTAAATTCGCTATTTTAAGGTCAATGTAGTGGCATAGTTAATTATGATATTAAGAATTATAGTAGTGCAGCCATGAGGATTTTCTTTTACTGTATATCCATTACCATTTAATGTTCTCATTAAATATTCACTGAACGGCTTTATGATTATGAAACTACACCATATAGACGGACATATCCAAACAATCTTGCTAGCAGAGTATCCTGATAAACTGCTATTACTTGATGGGTGCTGTCGCTCAGACGTTGCTATGTTAAAGCTTTTTATTACCCAAAACCTTCAACGCCCGTTCAGTGATTTAGCCTTAATTGTGGTAACACATATGCACCCAGATCATGCTGGCGCGGCTAATAAGTTACGAAAAATAACAGGATGTAAAATTGCTACCGCCAATGTCAGTGGACAGTGGTACTCAGGTTTAGAAGGTCGACTCATGCATCTAACTGACATATTGTTGGCTAAGTGGGTAGCAAAACGTATGAAAAAACCTCATCTTAACTTTTGGTACTCTAGTCAGTTAAACGCAGATTATAAGCTTAATGATGGTGAGAATTTACCCGGGTTTACCGAGTGGGTTGCTTTAGCGACTCAAGGTCATACTGATAGAGATTTATCTTTACATCACTTACCCAGCAATAAAGTGTACGTTGCCGATTTAATAGTAAAAGTAAAAAATAAATACATTCCACCTTTCCCTATTTTTTATCCTAATCGTTATCGTGCTTCACTCCATAAAATTATCACATTAAAACCACAAAGCATTATTTTGGCGCATGGCGGAGAAGTGTGTTTAACAGAGCATGATTACCAGCACTTATTACAACTAGCGCCAACCATACCTAAAACACATTGGCGTGCGGTTAAAGGAAGACTAAAAAGTCCAAGATCGTTAATCTCGAATAAACGCTAGTATTTTTAAGTCATAATGAATAAAAAGTCCAGAGTATATTATTACTCTAGACTTGCCTTTTAACAGTTAACTAACGTATTAAGTACTAAAACTTTAATAATGAATTTTCTAATGCTAATTAATAAAAACCTCAATAAAGATGTTTAATTTAGTCCATTATTTCTTAACCGCTCCAAAAAGTGATGATGGACTGTTTTCCTATGCTGTTGAATGACTTTTTTCAACCAGTATGTAAAACCATCATAACTTAAAGTAACTGTTTAGCTAAATAATCGACAAGTAGTCTTATCTTCGGCGATAAATGGCGATTGTGAGGATAAACCGCCCATATTCCTTCATCAGGCGCACGATAATTATCTAATAACGACACCAGTTCACCACTTTGTATCTGTTTTTCAATATAATAATCAGGTAACTGCACTATACCTAATCCCTTCAATGCAGCATCAGTCAAACTATAACCATTGTTATAACGTAATCTACCCGTTACGCGGATACTCTTTTCTCGGCCTGATTCCCTAAAGTGCCAGTAGTCATTCGTTCCTAATAAACAACTGTGCTTATTAAGCTCCGATATAGAATGGGGTATACCGTGTTTAGCTAAATAATCTGGCGATGCACAAACATAGCTTGTTCTCTTACCTAACTTTTTTGCCATCATGGTCGAGTCACTTAACTTACCGAGACGAATGGCTAAATCATAGCCATCTTCAACAATATCTACTTGTCGATTACTTAAATAAGCAGACACTTCAACATCGTTATATTGCTTAATAAAATTATTCACTAATGGTAATATTTGTTTCTCACCAAAGGCTACAGGGGCTGTTAGCTTAATTTTACCTTGAGGCTTAGTTTGTAAATTTGTAATAGCACGTTCTGCAGCATCTAAGCCATCGAGTACACTGCGACAGTGCTGATAAAAAATTCTCCCTTCTTCTGTTAACGACACTTTACGTGTTGTTCGATAAAATAATTTGATATTAAGCCGTTTTTCTAACGCACTTACCTGACGACTAACTTGCGCTGTCGATATCGCCATTTTTTTTGAAGCTAGGGTAAAGCTATCGCTTTCCGCAACGTAAACAAATTCGCTGATTCCATCCCACTGCATAACTGTTACCTATATGTATAAGTTATTTACTAAACCAGAATATTATTATTCATCTAGCAACAAACATAATAGCATTCATCAAGAAATAGTACTGCGAATAAGTCAAGTATCTAGGGCTCACTCAGTATTATTCGGCATAATATTAGAGGAAGAAAGTATGTTTAAGCCTTCCTTTTTAGCTGTTGCTACAGAAGCGATGTCTCATGTAGTATTAAAAGAAACTCATGGTTTTATTAAATCACTGGCAAGTATTTTAGTTTTATTCGGGCATTCAGTAGCATTTATGTTTTAGCACAAACGATGAAAGATATACTTATGGGTATCGTCCATGAACTATGTGCAGGATTAGCTATTATAACAGTGATTATATCTGTTCCATTTGAAGCTACTCGTTTCAGCAAACTTGAGTAAATCATAATAAATATAATAATGAGTATTTTTGCTAAACTTGCCTAAAGACGTTTATAATTATACTTGAATGCTGAATCTTCGAGTTGAACGAATATATTATCTGTAGTAATTTACCGTTAGCACCTTGATTTAACTCCATGCCTTGGCATGGAGTTAATCACTACCAGAGTAGCAACCATTAACCTTTCTCAAGAATACAGCCATTAACATTAATAGTTTACGATATCACTGTTTCGAGCCAAGTCTAGACCGACGAATCCCTTTATCATAATCAAGTCTTTATTATTACCAAACAGTAAAAGTGAATTACGTATTAGATGTATTATCATGTTTAAATTAATAGCGTAGACTAGCGTGAATGTAGCATAGTGGCCTGCGCTACAAAAATATAAAATATCTATAAATTGAAAGTGAGAATAACTATGTCAGATAAATTTATTAAATCAAAAGCCGCCATTGCTTGGGGTCCTAATCAGCCATTATCAATCGAAGAAGTCGATGTAATGTTACCTCGCAAGGGTGAAGTATTAGTTAAAGTTATCGCGTCAGGCGTATGTCATACCGATGCATTTACATTATCTGGTGATGATCCAGAAGGTATTTTTCCAGTGATTTTAGGTCATGAAGGTGGCGGTATTGTCGAGCAAATTGGTGAAGGTGTTACCAGTGTAAAAGTTGGCGATCATATTATTCCTTTATACACACCTGAATGTCGCGAATGTAAATTCTGTTTATCAGGTAAAACGAATCTGTGTCAAAAAATTCGTGAAACTCAAGGTAAAGGTTTAATGCCAGACGGCACTACTCGTTTCTATAAAGACGGTCAGCCAATTTTCCATTACATGGGTTGTTCAACCTTTTCTGAGTACACGGTATTACCGGAAATTTCTTTAGCAAAAGTTAATAAAGATGCACCATTAGAAGAAGTATGTCTACTGGGTTGTGGTGTTACCACAGGTATGGGCGCAGTAATGAATACAGCTAAAGTTGAAGAAGGTGCAACGGTAGCTATCTTTGGCCTGGGCGGTATTGGTTTGTCTGCTGTTATTGGTGCAACCATGGCCAAAGCAAGCCGTATTATTGCTATTGATATCAATGAAAGTAAATTTGAACTAGCGAAAAAATTAGGCGCTACTGATTTTATTAACCCGAAAGACTACGATAAGCCAATTCAAGATGTGATTGTTGAATTAACTGATGGCGGTGTTGATTACTCTTTTGAGTGTATCGGAAACGTTAACCTAATGCGCTCTGCTTTAGAGTGTTGTCATAAAGGTTGGGGCGAATCCATTATTATTGGTGTTGCTGGTGCCGGACAAGAAATATCAACCCGTCCGTTCCAACTAGTAACTGGTCGTGTATGGAGAGGCTCTGCGTTTGGTGGTGTTAAAGGCCGTACTGAATTACCTGATTATGTTGAACGTTATTTAGCGGGTGAATTTAAATTAAGTGACTTCATTACCCATACAATGGGTCTTGAAGATATTAATGAAGCATTTGAACTGATGCATAAAGGCGAAAGTATCCGCTCTGTTATTCACTTCGATAAATAGCATCCATTCTAATCAATAATAGCTATTTCGTTACCTCTTTCATACCACAAATGAACAGGGGTAATATCTTGAGGTTTTACCATGACAACCGATCATTTAATTGAAAACGTAAGCATGAACAAAAGTTTTGGAGGCTGGCACAAACAATATAGTCACCAATCTAAAACATTAAATTGTGCTATGCGATTTGCTATTTATTTGCCTCCACAAGTATCAAATGGAGACAAAGTCCCAGTGTTGTATTGGCTTTCTGGCCTTACCTGCACCGATGAAAATTTTATGCAAAAAGCAGGCGCACTAAGCATAGCTGCTGAGTTAGGTATTGCCATTGTTACACCTGATACTAGCCCTCGAGGTGAAGAGGTCGCTAATGATGACGGCTATGATTTAGGCCAAGGAGCTGGGTTTTATGTCAATGCTACGCAAGCACCTTGGAATCGTCATTTTCATATGTACGATTACGTGGTTAATGAGTTGCCGCAGATAATTGAAGCGACATTCCCAGTATCAGAAAAACGCGCCATTAGCGGACATTCAATGGGTGGTCATGGCGCATTGACTATTGCTATGTTAAATCCTGAGCGTTATAGCTCAATGTCGGCGTTTAGCCCAATTTGCAACCCAGTGAATGTACCTTGGGGCAAAAAAGCGTTTAGTGCCTACTTGGGTAAAGACAAAGCAACTTGGCTTAATCATGATGCAAGTGAGTTAATGCGAAAAGCAACCACGCTTGTTCCAGCGAAAGTTGACCAGGGTATGGCTGATAACTTCCTAAACGAGCAGTTAAAACCTGAATCATTGGAAGCGGCAGCAAAAGCCAGCAACTATCCATTGGATTTAAACCTCCATGAGGGTTATGACCACAGCTACTATTTTATCTCAGCATTTATTGCAGAGCATCTGCGCTTTCACGCCGAGAACTTAAGTAGGTAATTGTTAATGCCGTCTAACCATTAGACTGCATTTTTGTACTGATTTATTATAAATTTAATTACATTACTAAACGATTCGCCTAAAAGCATTTTAACCTTTTGTTTTTTATATTTATTATTTTCATGTGTAGTGCGTGAGTAGCAATAAATAATATACTTATTCCAGCAGGTATTATTGTTAACGTGCTGATACAGGATACTGAGGTTATACATTGGCGCTAGAATTATTTTGGCCGCATTATTACTTAATCATATATATTAACTAGTCACAAAAATTAACAGATAATAAAAAAGCTTCTGTTGACAACTTAAAGCTCATTACTGCTATTAGTAGCTCCAACCTGAAACGATTAAATCAAAGCCAAAGCGACTACTTCAGATACTTTGATCCCATTAATTTGCTAACGTAGCTTAATTTTCTTTGTATAGAATCGACAGTTCAGTTAATTCATCTTTGTTTTTTATTGAGAGTTAAGTAAAATAGTTAGTCTTTAACAGTTCTGTAAAGGTTAGTGATGAAACGCGTTGTTTTATATATTTCAGATAAATGCCCCCATTGTCGTGAAGCTCAAAATTACTTGAATAATAATGGTATTAAATACAGAGTAACAAATGCGAAAATGCAGCGTGGTAGAAAAGAGCTTGACGCTATAGGGGCTCGCTCTGTACCAGCTCTTAAAGTTGGTGATGAAGTAATGATTGGCTGGAATCTAGAAAATTTTAAGAAACTCTACGCCGAAGATTAAGAAGTAGAGGCATCTAATTAGATAATTGAGCAACTAATGGGTACAGAGTTATTGATTATTCTATTTCAAGTAGATAACAGGATATAGAGGAGTAGGACATCATATAATCTGTCCCTTACCATTCTAACGCCATAAATTTATTAATCAGCACAAGTATTGTTACCCTGATTTTACTAGGTAGTTCATACGTTACCTCCGTCAACTTGTCGTGTAATAGACGCAACTTTGACTAAAATATCTATGACGGCTATGGTGTCAACAAAGTCAGTTAGCACCGCTATTTCTTGTAAAGCCAGAATGAAGCTATCTCATCAGGTATTTATTGAGTTAAGCGATGATTTATTTCAAGTCTTCTATAAAGCTGTAACCATTGATAAATAGCCAAGCCATAGATTGTACTGAGTCATAGGACGGAGTATTTAGGTATAGCTTGTTCACAATGAAGCGAACTGACTTAATTGAACTTGCCTAAGCCAACTAATTACATTTAACTATACCACAATATCCCGGCCTTATTAAAGCTTTCACCTTTCGATAAATGGAACACTACCAACATGAATTAGTCCTAAAAACTAGTTAAATTTATGTTCATTTAGATACGATATAGTCATTTGTTTAGCATAATGTTAGCTAGTAAGTACTTCGTATTGACCTAGTCAACGCGTTAAATGAAAGCTGGGGTATTAATAACTCCAGCTTTTTTATGCCCAACAAAACCGATAACAACTACCCCACTCTAAAGACATCGATTCTACCTCGTATCGACACCCTATTATCAGCTCAAACACCTACTTTTAATTTTTAAGCCGGTTATAACTTAGGCTAGTATGACAGTACCCGTTAATGTATTACGACCGAAGGTATAACAGACTTATGTTTAAACCTGACCCACAAACCATGATCATATTTAGGGTATCTTACCCTAAATATGATCATGGTTTCACAAAAACGTAATGTCCGCAATTGGCTATCAGTTGATCTAGTATTGACCCCATAGCTAAGGTCAACAATACACATAAAGTAACCGTATTTATTAATGGTAAACCTAATGTTATTCAGTGGTCGCAGTAAATGCTATTAGGTGACTGTATTAGATGATAATAACTGGCCGTTCTGATGTAATTAGACGGTACAACTGATGTAATTGTCTATCCATAAAGTACTTGCTGTACTTTTACCTGAGTGAAACGTATAAGTCTGTCAATATTTAGGAAACTTGTTACAATGCTATTTTTGATTTTAGATAGACTATGAATAAAAGTAATGATCCGCTACACGGTATAAAACTTGAACAGATTCTCACCGAACTGGAGAAGAAAATTGGTTGGGATAAGATGGGTGAGTTACTTAATATTCGTTGTTTCACCAATAAACCGCGTCTTAAATCAAGTTTGAAATTTCTGCGTACAACCCCTTGGGCACGCAGTAGAGTTGAAATTTTATACCTAAAGACATTTTGTAGTAAGAATAAAAAAACGGGAAAATTAATCAGGGGGATACTCGCCCAGAATACAGCATTAGTAGAGAAAAACACTACCAAGCCCGCTGCCTTTGTTTGGCCAACATCGAAAAAAAAATAGATGTATGGCACACTGAAGACATTAGTATTTAAAAATTTATACTAAAAATTTTTGTATGTTTTGAGCCACAGTGGATATAGCTTAATAATCAAACTCCTCTAGTGTTTTTCCGCTAACTGACATTCCCCATAGATAAAAAAATTAAGCTTTTGATGATAACTTTATGCCAATAAGTCGTTCAATCTCTATGTGAACTAAGCCACCATTACCTCAATCGCGAAGTTGCATTGGGATGACTCCAAAGTACACTAAGTGGACGGTATAATCCTAACGTCCGCTTACTATCCCTTATTCTATCTGTCGGTTACTAAGACCAATAAGATCAGCTCTAACTGACTTATCAACATAAATGATAGTTTTACTTCCTATTACTAACCCAAAATCAAGGTGTTTGTATGCCAAACCTTATAAATTAGCTCGCCTTACCTCACTTATTGATCAAAGCTCATATAAAGTTAAGAAGGCTTAAATTACCCAATATAAACAACTAGTTGATGAGATATGCATTGTTAGTCTATTTTATAGCCTAGTTATATGCAAAATCAGGCTACTTGCTATTCAATTTAAATAATTACAGTATTTTAACTTAGTATGTTTTTTGCAAAGAAGTACAGCAATTAATAAATTACTGTTTTAACTATTACCTACCAAATTTAATGGAAAGGGATAAAAAAGAAGACAAATGAAATTTACACTTTTAAGAACAACGCTAATGAGTTTACTTTTATCAGTTAAGGCAGTTGCTAATTCAGGCCTGATTACACTAAATACCAGTAATGTAATTGGCTCAACAACATCTTACGACAGTAGATTTTTAGCTGAATATATCCTCAACAATCAGTCAGGTGTTATCACTGAAACGAACCAGCAAACTAATGATGTAGACGCTAGATACTGGTAAATCCTGACGACGGTATGGTAGATGCTTGGATTACAATAGATCTAGGTAGCGCGTATATCATTGACTTCCTTGAGTTATTCAATACTCTCAACGCTCAGTATTTCGATCGAGGCACTGGAGACTTTCGTATACTAGCCAGCAACTCAGTCACACAAGTGGGCAACCTTAACGGCAACATATCTACTCTGATTGACTCAACTTTATTAGCAGAGCCTCGGATTAGGAATGGTTACCATAACGGTCCACTTAATGCTCAGAGCTTTTTTGTAACAAATACCAGTACATTTAGATACCTACAGTTCAGAGCTGACAGCGTTGCAGTAGGAGGTGTCCCTTGCTGTGGTTCTAATGTTTATGGCCTCAATGAAATTAGAGTCTCAGCAGTGCCTGAGCCGACTTCTATTGCTATTGTTGCATTAGGAGTGATTGGTTTAGCATCACGTCGATTTAAGAAACAGTCATAATGTAGTATTTTTAGGACTTTACTCTAGCAAACATCAATTGTAATAATTGGTGTTTTTTTATATTAAGTTTTAGTCAAAAAATTTTACCGAATGTCTACTGCTCTGTCTAAGCGTACTATTTATGATAATAAATACATGATTAAATTAGGTCAGTTCTGAGGTAATAGTAATCATTAGAAGCTAATATCATTTGATGATTAGGGGTCGCAAACATTATGTGTAGTTACATACGATATTAATTTTTCTCATATCGTAACGCGATGCTTATTATTTATGACACCCCTACACACAAATGCCCTAATAATGATCTAAATCAAAGAAAAAGAGTAACTACTCTATAATCAGCTCGTTCTTAAGCGAACACTTATTGTAATAATTTTTTTGTAGCTTCCCCATAAGCTTATGCCTGAAATTCAGTAAAAATTCTTACTACTCTTGGCCTTATAACGATAACTTACTATTTAATCTTTAATACCGTATTAGTGATAAAAATCTTCTATTTAGATAATGTCCTCTAGTTCAACTGTAGTGAAAAGCGTAGACTATTGGCAATAACTCACCCGCTAGTCGCTTAACCGATATTATTACTAGCAATAAACTAAGGGATAATATGTCGGAACAATCCTCAGCCGACCTACTTACAAACTCAATTTTAGAAAAAAATGTATCAACGAAAAAAGTTGCCATACTCTTTGAGCTAATTCAATTCATTCGTCCCTATAAAAGTCACGTGTTCGCTGCTTTTTTCGCACTTATTTTTACCGCTGCAGTAATGCTGTCTGTTGGTCAAGGCGTTAGAATGCTTATTGATGAGGGTTTTGCTCAACAATCTATTGAGCAATTACGACAGGCAGTATTATTTATATTAGCCATTACCGTATTAATTGCTGGGGGCACATTTTCTCGTTTTTACCTAGTGTCCTGGTTAGGTGAACGGGTCAGCGCTGATATTCGCTTAGCCGTTTTTAATCATGTGATTACCTTACACCCTAGTTATTTTGAAACCAATGGTAGTGGCGATATTATGTCGCGTATCACCACAGATACTACCCTGCTACAGAGTATTATTGGCTCTTCGTTTTCTATGGCTATCCGAAGCGTTTTAATGCTATTGGGTGGGTTAGTGATGCTATTCGCCACAAATATTAAATTAACTTTTATTGTTTTATTATCGGTGCCTTTTATCTTAGTACCGATATTATTTTATGGCCGAAAAGTTAGAAAATTATCACGTAAAAGCCAAGACTCTATGGCTGATGTTGGTAGTTATGCTGGTGAAGCAATTGAACATATTAAAACAGTACAAAGTTATACTCACGAACCGCATGAAAGACACGCCTTTGGTGAGGAGGTTGAAAAATCGTTTAATATTGGTCGCAATCGTATAATGCAGCGTGCCACCTTAATTGCTGGTGTTATTATTATTGTTTTTGGCGCTATTACTGGCATGTTATGGGTTGGTGGCAGCGATGTTATTCAAGGTAAGATGAGCGGTGGTGATTTAGGTGCTTTTGTATTTTATGCTATTTTAGTTGCCTCTTCTTTAGCAACTATTTCAGAAGTATTAGGTGAATTACAGCGTGCAGCTGGCGCTACCGAAAGACTAGTTGAGATATTACAGGTTAAAAGCCATATTCTTCCTCCTATTAAAAATACCATTTCAGCTAAAGATCTCAACGCAAAAATAGCGTTTGAAGCAGTAAGCTTTAACTACCCTTCTCGACCGGATCAAGCGGCAACAAAAATGCTTAACTTAGTGGCTGAACAAGGTAAGATATTAGCTTTAGTCGGTCCGTCTGGCGCAGGGAAAACAACTTTATTTGAATTACTACAACGCTTTTATGATCCTCAATCTGGTCGTATTACTCTAGGTGGCACAGATATACGTCAACTTGATCCGAAAGATCTTCGTCAACAAATGGCCTTAGTACCACAACAACCGGCGTTATTTAGCAGTGATGTTTTTCATAATATACGTTATGGCAGACCTGAGGCGAGTGATGAAGAGGTAATTTCAGCGGCTAAAAAAGCCCATGCCCATGAGTTTATAAGTCAATTACCCGAAGGTTATAATAGTTTTCTAGGTGAGCGCGGTGTGCGTCTTTCTGGTGGTCAACGCCAACGTATCGCTATTGCTAGAGCGATATTAAAAGACCCGCATATTTTATTATTAGATGAAGCGACCAGTGCCCTTGATAGTGAGAGTGAACATCATGTGCAACAGGCATTAGAAGAGTTAATGCGTGGTCGCACCACCATAATCATCGCTCACCGACTATCAACCATACAACATGCGGATCACATTGCGGTATTAGATCAAGGCAGCATAATCGAAATAGGTGATCACCAGGCTTTATTAAAAAACTGCGAGTTGTATCAACGGTTAGTAGAATTACAGTTCAAAAAGCTAAGCTAGTATCGCGGGTAATCACTTAACTGAAATCAGGTTACGTTATGATTACTAAAAAATAGTCACAAAAAAGGGAGAATAGCATAATGCTTTCTCCCTTTTTAAAATTTAGTGTTATTGCTGCACTTTCATATCACTTTGTGGTGATCTTATTACTCTTATTTAGTAAACTCATCTACATCATCTGAATCATTTTCATCAGGTAGTAAATACTCTTCGGCTTCTTGTTCAAGCCATTCACAAATAACGCCATCAGCTTGTTCTTTACCTGTATATTTTAGCGAAGAAAAAGCCTGTACTTTAATATCAGCATTTAATGACTCTAACACTTTTTTCACAGCAAGTACTTCAGAGCTGCGTTTACCTTGTGATAATTTGTCACACTTAGTTAATAAAGCTAATACAGGTAAGTCACTATCTGCAGCCCATTGTATTAGATCCATATCTAAGTCTTTTAACGGATGGCGAATATCCATTAAAATAACTAAACCTTTTAAGCACTGACGCTTTTCTAAATATTCACCTAATGCTTTTTGCCATTTTTTCTTCATTGCTAATGGCACTTGGGCAAAGCCATAACCAGGTAAATCGATAAGACGTCGATTCTCTGCTACTTCAAATACATTGATAAGCTGAGTTCGACCTGGAGTTTTACTAATGCGCGCTAAACCACGTTGATTGGTTAGCGTATTTAAAGCACTTGACTTACCTGCATTAGAACGCCCGGCAAAGGCGACTTCAATACCAGCATCAGCCGGTAAACGACGTATATCTGGAGCGCTGAGGGTAAAGGCGGCTTTACTTAAATGTATCTTTGAAGACGACAAGGGCTTCTCTCGTTTAAAATTTTCGCTATTATAACGTTTTTCTTTCACTTTTATTATTAAAAAAATACATAAAACAGTCAAATTACGGTTTTTTTTACTTAATTTTTACTTATCCACTGTTACACGACGCTAATATTCGTGTAAAATACTGATACATCTATCATACTTTTTTATCATTTTTTAATTAGATAGCTATAATATAATTCAAACAGCTACGTAATTAATGACAAGCAGAGAGCAACTCAATGAAAAAAATTATCTTTTCGCTATTTGTAGCTTTAAGTTCAGTAAGTGCTGTACAAGCCGCAGATGCAAACGCAGGCAAAGAAAAATCAGCTACTTGTAGCGCTTGTCATGGCCCTACAGGCGTGAGTGCAAGTCCTATGTTTCCTAACCTTGCAGGTCAAAATGATGCTTATATCATTAAGCAATTAAACGATTTCAAATCAGGTACTCGTTCTGATGCAATGATGGGGCCTATGGCAGCTAACTTATCTGCAGAAGATATGGCTGATCTAGCAGCTTATTTCTCAGGTTTACCTAGTTCAATAGAACAAGCCGCAGCTGCAGCAAGTTCAGGTACAAGCACAGATTCAACTTCAGCAAGTGTAGCGTCAGCAGCAGGTAATGTTGAAGTGCTTTCTTCTACGCCAGCAGCAGCAATTTATAAAGGTAATGTTGCCGCAGGTAAAAGTAAAGCGATGGTATGTGCAGCTTGTCACGGTGCTGACGGTAACAGCTTAATACCTATGTACCCAAGTCTTGCGGGGCAAAGTGCTAACTACCTTGCTAAGCAATTAGCTGATTTTAAGTCTGCTAATCGTAAAAATGCTGTAATGGCTGGTATGGTTGCCGCGTTAACTCCAGAAGATATGCATGACTTAGCTGCATTCTTTGCAGTGCAAAGCTCTAAAGCAGGTACTGGAGAATCAAATGAAGTAGGTCATAAGTTATATTTAGGTGGCGATGCGACTAAAGGTGTTACTGCTTGTATCGCTTGTCATGGTGTGGCGGGTAAAGGTATGAAGCAAGCTGCTTTCCCTAGTCTTACTGGCCAGAGCCAGGAGTACTTGACACAACAACTTGCTAGCTTCCGTAATGGTAGTCGTGGTAATGATAGCAATGGTATTATGCGTAATATTGCGATCAAGTTATCAGATGCTGATATTAAAGCGGTGACTCAATATATCACGTCATTAAAATAATAATGTCTTGGTTACTTCATTAATAAGTTTCTAAAAGCAGCGTTATCGCTGCTTTTTTTTATTGTACTTTTGTAAATTAGTAGATAAATGGATAACAGTACCCGTTTTATGAAATTTTTGATCTTGTTATGCTTAGGAAAAAATCAGAAGAAGGTGCTCGATTAAGTAATAGCGAGCTATTGGGATTGAGAGAAACGTCAACTTGGCGTATTTGGACCCACACAAGTGGGCAATAATTTAATATGCCTAGGCACTTAGATCAGGGACGTCATCTCAGTGGTTTCTTAATCTAAGTTCAATATCTAAAAGTGATGAATCTTCGATCAGAAACTTCAAAGATGACGTTTATCGAAAAATCATGAGTTAACTACATAGGCATGTAATTTAATGACATTGGTATCATAATTAAATGAATAATAAAATTAATACTTCATTATTTGTCGCTTGTCGGCAATGTGATGCACTCTATGACAAGCTACAATTAAAACAAGGACAATTAGCCAAATGTAATCGTTGTGGCGGTATATTAATAGAACGAAAAGTCGACTTTATTGAACGTAGCTTTAACTGGTCTCTTGCCGGCTTAATATTAATGCTGCCCGCGATTTTATTACCTATTATGGGGGTAACCTTGGCAGGTCAATACAATCAAGCCTCTTTATTTGATTGTATTTTAGTACTGATTGACCGCGGCTTTTTTATGATCGCCTGCTTGGTTTTTCTATTTGCTATCGCCGTGCCAATTGTACGTCTGGTAGGTGTATTCTATATATCCTATTGCTTTAAATTTAATAAATTAAAACCGTCACTATTAAGCTTTTTTCGCGCTTATCATCATCTTGATAACTGGGCTATGCTCAATGTATTTATGCTTGCTATTGTCGTTTCTATGTATAAGTTAATTGATGATACTGAACTATCAGTTAACCTAGGCTTGCTGGCTTTTATTTTTTGGTTAATTTGCTCAACAATGTCATCAGTAGTACTCGATCAAAATTATATTTGGGAAAAATTAGACCAAGCGTTTGCCAAGGACGAAGCATAAGATGAAAACAGCTAAACAACTCGGCTTAGCTTTGTGCCCTAAATGCCATAAGCTAAATAATTTAATGACCGAGCCACAGCAGTGCAGCCGTTGCCAAGGTATGTTCTATCAACGTAAACACAATAGTTTACAGTATACGTTGGCTTGGAATTTTGCTGCTTTACTCGCTTTTATTCCTGCGAATTTTTATCCCATAATGATTGTCTATCAGTTGGGTATTGGTCGTGACGCAACAATATTATCCGGTATTAGTGAGTTTATTAGCCATGGCTTATACCCCATTGCTATCATTATTTTTACTGCCAGTATCATAGTACCGTTACTCAAAATTATGGGCTTATTTGTGCTAGTTTATAAGGTACATACTGGCATACGTTTAAAGCCAGACAAACATAGTAAATTTTATCATGCGCTTGAGTCTTTAGGGCCATGGTCAATGCTTGATGTATTCGTGGTAGCGCTAATGGTTGCCGTGGTGGAACTTGGTTTTGTCACCTCAGTAGCCGCAGGCCCCGCGATAAATTATTTCACTATTACGGTAATTTTCACTATGTTTGCCGCTAATAGTTTTGACCCGCGTTTATTATGGGATAAAAAAGCGGAATAAAAAAAGTCACACAAGCACCATGATGGTTGTCCAATGATTTACCACACGATCTAACAGGCACTTTACCCGAAGAAAGGAAGATAAATGACTAATAAAAAAAATAATGCTGCCTCTGAGCAAAATAAGAAAATCAACAAGAGTGCTGAAGTAGTGCCGCGTCAGGGTATCTCTATTATCTGGTTTGTTCCTTTTATCGCCTTAATTTTTGGCTTATGGTTAACTGTAAAAGTGATTTCTGAACAAGGTACCTTTATCACCATAGAGTTTGATAATGGCTCTGGCATCGTGCCCAATAAAACAGAGGTACGCTATAAAGGTTTAGTCACCGGCTTGGTGAAAAAAGTGGTACCGTCGGCAGACTTACAGCGCGTTATTGCCGAAGTAGAAATATCTAAAGACTTTACCGACTATCTTACTAAAAACACCAGTTTTTGGTTAGTTAGTGCCGATATTTCTTTGCAAGGAATATCAGGCCTAGACACGCTGATTTCAGGTAGTTATATCACAATTATGCCGGATACCAATAAAGAGGCCGACAGTCAAAACCATTTTTTTGCGTTAACTGAAGCACCTACATTAGACATGTCGACTCCTGGCTTGCACCTTACCTTACATACTGATGTATTAGGCTCTATCAGTGAAAATTCCCCCATTAGTTTTAAGCAAATCCCTATAGGTTATGTTACTGGTTATCATTACATAGAAAGCAGTAGAAAAATTGCCATTAACATTTACATTCGTCCTGAGTTTGCCCACTTAGTCAAAGAAAACTCATTATTTTATAATACCAGTGGTGTACAAGTAACGGCCTCGCTCTCCGGTGGAGTAAAAGTTAATACTGATTCATTGGCTGCTATTATAGCAGGCGGTATATCCGTAGATACCTTAACGTATCAAACCGAATTATCACCCGCTAAAAACGGTCAAACCTTCCCTTTACATGCTGATTTTCAATCAGCTGAAATGGGTCATGAAGTAGAGCTAACATTAGAGTGGAACTCTGGTATAGATCACAATGCAGCCATTTTATACCAGGGCCTAACCATAGGTGTTATTGAGTCATTCAGTAAAATAGATCCCGTTAGTCGAAAAATTACCGCTACCGCTAAAGTTAATCCACGTGTAGTACCTTACCTAACCGATCAATCTCAGTTTTATATTGTTTCACCACAAATTAACCTGACGGGTTTATCTAATGCTAAAACATTATTAACTGGAAGTTACATCAGCATTAGACCTTCGTTAGCTGGTAACGCCAGTAACAAATTTAACGTGTTTAGTAGCAAACCCCCATATAAATATACTGAGCCTGGCTTGCACTTAATGTTAACCAGTAGTGACCTTAGTTCATTACAGGTGGGTAGTAATGTTTATTACAAACAACTAGTGGTTGGCAATATACAAGCCATTGAAACAACAGCACCAGATCGCCATTTAATTCATATTCATGTACAGCCAAAATTTAGCCATTATGTAAATAACAGTAGCCGTTTTTACAATAATTCTGGTATAAAAATCTCCGCAAGTTTACTGGGTGTCGATATTCAAGCGCAGTCATTACAGAGTATCTTAACTGGTGGTATTGCCTTTATTAGTCAAGATAGCACGCAAGATTCACAAAAGAAATTGGTTCAAAATGGTGATAGTTTCTTACTCTATGCTAATAACAAATTAGCCAAGCAAAAGGTTATTTTCACCCTAAATATTGCTGCAAGTGAAACAGTAAATAATGATACCCGCGTGTTATATCGTGGTATAGAAATTGGTGCGATTCATCAAGTGAATATCCAAGGTGATTCCCAACAACTTCAATTAGGTTTATTACCTAAATATAAACATATATTAAAATCTAAGACACAATTTTATTTAGTTAAACCCAGTTTAAGTCTCTCTGGCGCTAGCGATACTGATGCCTTATTCGGTGGTAGCTATATCACCTTTAACCTTGGTGAAGGTGAAGCCAAAACGCATTTCCCCCTATATACCAAAGCACCTGTTAAACATGCCAGCGCTACTGGTTTACAACTGACATTAACCACTGAGCATGCCAGTGCTGCAACGCCAGGTAGTGCTATTAGTTACCGTGGCATAACTATTGGTCAAATCGACAATGTTAGCCTAAATAAAAATGATGATAATATTAAAATCAGTATTACCATAGACGAAGAGCACCGAAACTTATTAAAAAGTACCAGCCGTTTTTATAATGCTGGTGGCCTTAGTATATCAGGTGGTTTAGGTGACTTTGTGGTAAAAACTGAATCTCTTGATGCCATTTTACGCGGTGGTCTTAGTTTTTATAATCCAGAGTTGTCGCTATCTACATCAACAACAAACCCAATAATAACAAGTACATCAGTCGATGAGCTGTCTAATTTCACCCTGTTTAAGCATGAAGAACACGCTAAAAATGCGGGGCAGACGATTAGCATCCACTTTAATGATTTGACCGGATTAAAGGTAAATACCAAAGTGGTTTATCAAGAGCAAACTCTTGGTACAGTTCAACGTTTACTTTATAATGAAGATACCGTGGGCGTCACCGCTTTAGTATTATTAAATGATTTAGGTAGCCCATACGCTCGTCAAGGGACAAAATTTTGGAAAGTAGAGCCTCAAATAGGCTTAGTAGGATCTAAAAATATCATCGATTTATTTACCGGGGCATTCATTGGCTTATTACCCTCAAACAATATAAAAGCAGCTCAGAAAAGTGAATTTCAAGCCCTTGAGTTAGCCCCCACAGTGGAGCAACTAAGTTATGGCTTAAATATTAAATTAACCACTAACCGTCTTGGCTCTGTGCGCGTTGGTAATCCAGTTTTATATCGTCAAATTAAGGTCGGTAAAGTGATTGGCCTCGATTTATCTCCGACAGCGGATCAGGTGAATATTTTTATCAATATAGCAAAACGTTACGCCCCCCTTGTTAACGGAAAAAGTAAATTTTGGAATACCAGTGGTATCAAAATTGAAGCAGGTATTTTCTCTGGTGTTAATATTGATTCTGAGTCGATAGAAACTCTGATTGCTGGTGGTATTGCTTTTGCCACACCTCCAGTTGATGAAAATAATGATAAAGCGCTTAATGACAAGCCTCATTATCTGCCAGCAAGCTTTGTTTTGGATCCCAATGTCAATAAAGACTGGTTAGAGTGGCAGCCTAAAATAGCTATCAATAATCAAAATGGGATAATTGAATAAATAGAGTAATTAATTGCTTACATTTTAATTAAGCACTGTGGTTTAATTTGGTCTATTTCTCATCTATGTTATCTTAGGGTCTGTTGACCTTTCGCGGTTAAATTTTGTTCGTCTTTATTAAAGGGAGCAAAACGTTTTAATCGCGATGAGTAGTGTGTAGCCTAGTCACTCTAAGCAAATACTACTCAACAAAGAATAAAGCGCTTTTAGCCGAATCCTTCGGACAGCATTTGTTGGACATTTTTACGGCGTTATCGCCTTTTCATGTGGAACAACCACATGACAAAGGCTCTGCCTTGTATAAATGCCCAACAAACAGCTGCAAAAACAATCTCAAAAGGTCAACAGACCCTCATATTTTTAAGGGAATAAATGATAAATGAGTAATCGTCTTGCCGCGTTATTAGCTAACTGGTTTCCAGAGAAAGACTCGTGCCAATGGGTACTTGCTAGCATCATTGAAACGCAACGGTCTTCTTATCGTAAAGCCGGTGCCATGATGCTGATTAATAGCGTAGGTAAAAGCTATGGACTATTAAGTGGTGGTTGCCTTGAAGCTGATTTAAAACGCCAAGCTCAAAAATGTTGGCAGGGGAAAACTAATCTTACTGTTTGTTATGACATGCAGGATGACAATGACATAGCCTGGCAACTCGGCATAGGTTGTGGCGGTTTAGTCAACGTATTGCTACAGCCTATCAATCACGCTAATAATTACCTCGATTTACTCACCTTAAAAAGCCAACTTGATAACCGTAGTGCCTGCTTTTATCATATTGATACCTTTAATAGACACGCCAAAAATCAGGTGTTCTCAAAATACGATAGCTCACTTGAACCTTTAGTTGCTATAAAACCCGCCCCTGCTTTAGTGGTATTTGGTGGCGGTATCGATGCACAACCTCTTGTTGCAATAGCGCATACGTTAGGGTGGTTTATTTGCTTAGTAGATAGCAGAACCGCCTATGCTCGATCTGCCTACTTCAAAGAAGCGGATTTAGTTATCAATCAAGATTACGATGAGCTAGAGCAAAACTTGCTGTTACCCAAAGCAGACGCCATAGTGATAATGCACCACAATGTTTCACTTGATGCTCGCGCCCTACAATTAGTTAACAGGCAAACGACTTTAGCTGCAGCGAGTTACTTAGGCTTATTGGGGCCTCAACACCGAACAGAAAAAGTGTTAGAAAAAGCGCAATTACTCTCAACAGACTTACCCTGTAAATTAGCTAATCCTATCGGTTTCGATCTGGGTGGTGAACTACCTGAATCTATTGCCTTAGCCGTTTTATCGCAAGCACATGCCGCAATAGAACAAGCCTCTGGGAAATCATTAGGCTATTTCACTAGCAATATCAAACAAGTAGTTAATCATGCGGATTAATATTATTCTATTAGGGGCAGGAAAAGGCCAACGCTTTCAAGCATCATCTCCAAATCAAGTCGGTTGTGACACCATTAAACAGCTAGCTCAGATCAATGGCAAGCCATTGATCTGCTATAGTCTTGAAAAATTACAACCACTACTTAGTAATCCATTAGTTAACAATTTATATGTCACCCTAGGTGCAAATAAAAATACTATCCAAGCGGTTTTACCTCAAGATGTATCGATTATTGCAAGTCAGCATTGGTCTGAGGGCATGGGACACACTCTGGCAGAATCTGTCCAGTCTATTAAAGCTCAGAGTAGTCATGTATTAATTACTTTGGCTGACCAAGCGTTGATCACGACTGCGCATTATCAAGAATTACTCGACGCCAGCAAAAGCCAACCGAATAAAATTATTGCTACACTATGTGATGAGCAATTAATGGTACCTGCTATTTTCCCTGAAAAATACTTTCCTTTTTTGGTAAAACTACAAGGTGATAAAGGCGCGGGTAAATTGTTACTACAACATGCAAAAAAAGCAGATGCGATAAGCTATGAAAATGCAAAAATCGATATTGATACCTTGTCTGATTTAGAGCAAGTTAGACAAAATTTAGAACGTTCCCTAGTAAATGAGTAGTTAAACTAGAGATACTTTCACACTGACAAAACCTGGAGCCAGTATGATCAAAATGACCTTGAATAATAAGCCTGTCGCGCTTGATGTTGATCCACAAATGCCACTACTTTACGCCCTTCGTGATGAATTAAAACTCACGGGGACAAAATTTGGTTGCGGCGCGGGACAATGTGGTGCCTGTACCGTGCATGTAAATGGCGTGGCTATGCGTTCTTGCATAACGCCGGTATCAGCTATTGCTGAACAAGCCATTACTACCATTGAAGGCTTAGCTGATAATAACGGTAACTTAGGTGAAAGTGCTGTGCAGGTTGCTTGGCGTGAATTTAAGGTGCCTCAGTGCGGTTATTGTCAAAGTGGGCAAATGATGAGTGCTGCGGCATTATTGAAGGCAATTCCTCTGCCAAACGACGAACAAATCATTGAACATATGCAAGGTAACATCTGTCGTTGTGGCACTTATCAACGCATTAAAGCGGCGATAAAGTCCGCAGCAACCCATTCGACAGTAGCTAATTCTGTAACAACAGATTTAGCCGGAATGAATAACGGTGTAGAAATTTTTGATGCCCGTCAATTGGCTAATAAGAAACAAGGAGCGTAACTATGAACTCTATTGAAAATGTAAGTCGCCGCGGTTTCTTAAAAGTTGCTGGTATTTCAAGTGGTGCCTTTGTATTGGGCATAAATCTACCTATTAGCACTGCACAAGCAAAATCGGCTGCTGCACTAAGTCATGAATTAAACTTTTTTGTAAGTATTGCCAGCGACTCTATGGTGACCTTAGTTTGTCATCGCAGTGAAATGGGTCAAGGCATCCGCACCAGTGTGCCACAAATAATTGCTGAGGAGTTAGAAGCTGATTGGCAAAAGGTAAGTGTGGTTCAAGCGAAAGCTAATTCAAAATATGGATCACAAGGCACGGCAGGCTCAGCTTCTATACGTAATCATTTCACCAGTATTCGTCAAATTGGTGCGGTAGCGCGTGAAATGTTAGAGCAAGCAGCCGCTAATATTTGGCAAGTACAACGTAGCAGTGTAAAAGCAGAAAAACATTTTGTTGTTCACACAACTACCGGTGAAAAAATTAGTTTTGGTGAGCTTGCTAGTCACGCCGCTAAACTTACCCCACCTGGTAGCAAAAAAGTTAAGCTAAAGAATAACGCAGATTTCTCTCTAATTGGTAAGGATATAAAACTAGTCGATTTGGATAATATTGTCGCAGGTAAAGCGCAATACGCGCAAGATATTCAATTGCCCAATATGCTTATCGCTACTATCGTAAGACCGCCAGTAGTCGGTGGTAAGGTTTTATCTTTTGATGCTAGTGAAGCGTTGAAAATAAAAGGTGTTGTTGATGTTATCGCCTTAAAACCGCGAAGTATTCCTGTTACCACCAATCCATTATCCGGTGTTGCCGTGCTTGCCAATAATACTTGGGCTGCGTTAGAAGGACGTAAAAAACTTAAAATCAAATGGCAACATGGTGATAAGGCATCTCATAACAGTAGTGAATTTAGCAAAAAACTTGCCAAAAAAGTGAATCAACAAGGTGAAACGGTTGCTACAAAAGGTGACATTTACAACCATCAATACAATGATAAAAATACTTTAGAAGCAACCTACACAGTTCCCTATTTAAATCATACGCCAATGGAAACCCCTGCAGCTACTGCCATAGTAAATGGTAATAAATGTACTATTTGGGCAGGAACACAAAATCCACAATGGGCGAAACGTAATGTTGCTCAAGAGTTAGGATTAGCAAAAGATGAACACGATAATATCGAACTTAATATTACCTTAATGGGTGGTGCATTTGGTCGTAAATCAAAAGCCGATTTTATTATTGAAGCGGTTGAATTAGCAAAGACAAGCAAGCGTCCCGTTAAAGTAATTTGGAGTCGTGAAGATGATATTCAACATGGCTACTATCACTCTATTTCAGCCAATTACTGTAAAGCCGAGTTAACCGATAATGGTAGCGCAGACTACTGGATAAGCCGTAATGCTTATCCGCCTATTGGCTGGTTATGGGATGCTGAGGCTAAAACCCCGACGGATAATCAACTCGCACTTGGTTTTGGTGACATCCCTTTTGCCTTAAATAACTTAAGTATCGAAAAACATGCGGTCGACTCTTTTGTCAGACCGGGTTGGGTGCGATCAGTTGCTTGTATTAATAACGGCTTTGCTCTGGGTTCTTTTGTTGATGAATTAGCAGTCAAAGCAAAGTTACCTACCCGGCAGATGTGGTTGAATTTGTTAGGAGATGATCGCCATGTAGATCCTAATAAAAATAACTTTAAGTACTCTAATTATGATTTAGACTTAACCGCTCACCCTATTGATACCAAACGTATGAAAGATCTAATCAATTTAATTAGTGATAAAGCTAACGTTGAACAAAAATTGCCTGAGAATCAAGGTTGGGGCATAAGTTTCTTACGTAGTTTTGGCTCATTTGTTGCCGCAGCGACTAAGGTTGAAGTAGTTAACAATAAAGTTACCGTGCTTGAAATGCATACCGCAGTAGATTGCGGCATTGTGGTTACCCCTGATAGGGTGAAAGCGCAAATGGAAGGCGCTATGATATTTGGTCTATCCATTGCCTTAATGGGCGAAATATCAGTGGTAGAGGGCAAAGTTCAACAAAGTAATTTTCATAATTCTCCGGTAACTCGTATGAACCAAGTACCAGAAATGCATGTTCATCTTGTTGAGTCTGATGCACCTCCTGGCGGCATAGGCGAACCTGGAGTACCACCAGTTGCTCCTAGTATAACTAATGCTATTTATCATGCCAGTAAAACGCGAATACGTGATTTACCAGTCAATAAGATTTTTACTGTTTAAATAGAGTAATAATAAAAATCATGCTGCCAACTTACCATTTATGGCAGCGTTTGATTTAAATGAACGAACGACTTCAAATATGCATATATATTATATATCCACACTTATTATAAATAGTAACTATTACGATTTATGGTTATTTTGATTTGTACTATTTTTAGTGTATTCAAGGTTTAATAATTAACACTATGGAGGTTTATATACCAGCTCAAACCTTATTAATAAACGAAAATTACTTATTCTATTAGTAGCCGTTATTTTTGCGCTGTTACTACTAACGACTACCAGTTATTGCAATGGGTAAATTATAATATTAGAAAAATAGCAATAGATGTTCAGTAACTGAACATCTATTTACTGTAGTTACGCCGTAATAAAAAGTATTTTATACTCAGAAAGAGATGAAGTATCTTGAAAAATTATCCAATACTCACCTATTACTTGTTAATCAACTCAAAGATATTGAGTTGCAAAATAAAAGTATCAATGTTGATATTCAATTAACAGAGCTCACAAAATTATTTACTAAATATAAAAAGACGTTTATACCGCTTACTAGACTAATAGTTGATAAAGGTTTAAATAAAAATTATGGACAATATGGCAAATTACGCTACTAAACTCATAAATTAGAGTAAGCTTTTATCTCTGAGGGTGATTTAGTAAGCCATGTAATATTACTGACCATGCGCGGGCATGAAAAAGATATATGCTGAAGAATGATGAAAAATATCTAATAAAACTAGCCAGCAGCATTATCCTAAAAACTTGCAACTACGCATTATAACAGTGAATATCTGACTATAAAGAGGAATAATAATAATTTTAAATACCGTAGTAAAAATAGCTATGGCTGTAAAAAAATTTATAAATAATCGACATAGTGAATAAAACTTATATATAAAGCACTCAATGGTTGACAAAAAAGATAAATTGAATGAACATATAGCCATCTAAACGTCCGAAATTACATCAATTTAAAGTAAGAAGAAATATTTTGACTAGACAATCAGAGCTTCAAACAAGATACAACGATATTAATCGAGGCGTCTACTTTATTGGCACCACACCACCAAAAAGTGATACTCCACTTGATAAAGTGGCCGAAATTGCTGAAAAACTGCTTGAACGCGTCAGTGATATCGACTTTGATGGCCTGATTGTTTATGACATTCAAGATGAAAATTCGCGTATTAGTAAACCTAGACCTTTCCCGTTTAAATCAACCCATGATACGAGGCTTTATTCTTCTTTATTGAATAAAAAATCTAATCATCCTGTTATTACCTATAAAAGTGTTGCTCAATCTAATAGCGCAGACTTTAATGAGTGGGCAAACGAAGCATGGGAAAAATATGGTGTAAGAGATGTGGTACTGGTTGGGAGTCCGTCCAAAGATAATAAAATCTCTTTACCTTTAGCTGGAGCCTATAAAACCTTAGTAGATAATCCAAATGATTTTTTTATTGGCGGTGTCACGATTGCTGAGCGCCATGCCAGTAAAAAAGATGAACATGAACGCTTAATCGCAAAACACCGACAAGGCTGTAGTTTCTTTATTTCTCAAGCGATATACAATCCACAAGCGACTATAGATTTGCTGACTCGTTATGCTATTGAATGCCAAAAAGAAGGGGTAAAACCACAGCGTTTGATCTTAACATTCTCTCCATGCGGTAGTAAAAAAACACTAGAATTCATTGAGTGGCTGGGTGTTAATGTTCCTGAGGCAACGAGTTTGCGTATTCTTAATGCAGACAACCCGTTGTATGAATCAATTCGTAATTGTGTCAATAGTTTACAGCAAATTTTAGATGCAATACTACCCTATGACTTACCTTTAGGCTTAAACATTGAAAGCTTAACCAATCGTAAAGAAGAAATTGATGGCTCAATTTTATTGTATAAGTTATTACGTTCAAAAATGGATAACTTTTTAGCACAAAAAGAGTTATCTGCTTTAAGTAAATAATAGCTTTTCCTTAGAACTCATCGTTATGGTGAGTTCTTTGTCATGCTTTAATTTGCTAAATCAAGGTCATTTTGATCATTATTAAACTGGTCCTTGGGCTTATTAAAAAATTAAATTATATGAAAATTTAGTTTCAAGTGGCTTGGCTATAAATCTAATACCAACGCAATAATTAGTGATTTAATAAATACAGTACTAACTCAATATATTGTTCTTTCGACTTGATATAACGATAAATCATTATATTTTTCATATATTTAATCAACCATCATTATCATGACTCTCTTTTTAGAGCTGAAATGGCAGAATCAAGTATAGCGATAATGTGATCTATTATTACAAAGACAAGCGTATTATTGACATGATTTATTGAAAGGCTTACTGTCTTCTTAGAGATAGCAATAGTCATTAACCTCTTTTAGTGATGAGTTGTATTACTTATTATTTCAAAAACAATAGATAATAAAATATGAAGATTGAAGACATAATGAGTGCCGATGTCACTTGTATAGATTTAGATGAAAGATTATCTGTTGTAAGAGAGTTATTTATTAAACATAAATTTCATCATTTAATGGTAATTGATCAAAAGAATAAACTCGTCGCTGTTATCTCTGAAAGAGATTATTTAAAAGCTACTAACTCTAATCTAGAATTACCCACAGCAAGTGATAAAGATCTAGCGATGCTAAACAAACGAGTTCATCAAGTCGTTTCTAAAAAGTTAGTTGCCATTACACAATTCAGCCCTTTTAGTGCGGCGATAAAAATTTTTCATGATACTGGTGTATCATGTCTTCCCGTGATAAACAGCAGTAATGAGCCTGTTGGAATAATAACAGGGCGAGATATTATAAATTGGCTTTATGGCAAGGTTAATTTACCTAAACCATAAGCAGTAGTCTAGCTTCACTTTTACTCCTCAATCTATCTACTCTTTACTGATTTTACTGTTATTGGCTTGCCATTGAAATAGCTCATCAAGAGCTGTTTCAAAAATATCGCTTAAACAAAAAGCTACCTCTAAAGAAGGTGAATACTTACCCGCCTCAATAGCAGCAATGGTTTGCCGAGTTACGCCCAACGCTTTAGCTAACTCTTGCTGGGTCATTTCATCTTTTTCGAAGCGCTTTTTTCTTAATTGATTACTAATAACGCCTTTAGCTTGTTTACTCATATCTTTCTCCTCTACTAAGCATCATAATAATCACCTCATTACTCGCTTTAGTCCTTTATATTAACTAAGCTGCTTTTCGATAGCGGTAGATTTGTGACGCACGTAAAATAAACTCAACCAGTAAGCTTGAAAACATTACACCATGAATGAGAAAATCGATGGGTGGTACATTAGGAAAAAAAGGATAATTCGTAATAATACCTTGGCAGAATATATGGAAAAACAAAATAATGATGCAAGTACTCAAGTTATAGTAAGCCCACCGAGTCGCTCTTGCTTCAATGAGTTCATCCCTTTCATCAATCAAAGCAATATCGTCATCATCACCGGTAGCTTTCTTCAAAATAGCTAAAGCGATAAAAGCAATCGTAGCAAAAATGATACTAGCAATAATTGTTTGAGCCCATAAACTAACTATTTGGTCGGCATCGCTTGAAAACGTTCCTTCAAGTTGTTTCATACCATTGGCATAAAACCAGGCTATAAACACGGTAAAAGTCACACTAATCCAAGCAGTTTGTTCACTAAAATTACTATCTTTAAAAATCATAACTTACTTCTAATGTTAAAAAAACTTAACATACAGTATCGTCCCTTAATCATAATGTCAATAATTATTAACATGGAGTTAATTATAGTTAACTTTTTTAGCTTTTGGTGAGCATGAATTAAAAGAGATGGAGCCCATAAGCATCAAGAACTAATATGGTTGTTATCATACTTGCTATAACTTTACTTAATGGTGTCTAAACAACTTTGGGAAGTGTTAGACAAGCGGTGTATTACCAACAGTTTCGATCGAAGACTAAGTAGACACATATTTAATCAACATAGCAAAACACATGAATACTACTAAATAACGTAAATAATTAACTGGTATCTTGAACAAAAAGTGCGACCCGATCCAAGCACCAATAAATTGTCCACACATCATAGTTAGGCCAACCATCCAGATCACTTGCCCGGCAAAAATGAAAATAATAAGCGAAGCAATATTGGTAGAGAAGTTTAGTGTTTTAGCGATAGCAGTCGCTTGAAGAAACTTTTGACCGCGTAATGCACGACCTGCCAAAGTAAAAAATGAGCCCGTACCCGGACCAAAAAAACCATCATAACAACCAATTAGCGGTATAATATATTTTTTATAATTTTCAGATGATACTCTAGGTAACTTATTTTCCTCATCAAACGTAGGCGTAATCAGAAAATAAATACCGATACAAGTAATCACTACAGGAATAATAAATGTCAGCATTTGAACATCTACAAACTGAATAATGGCTGTGCCTAACGCCGAGCCAATAAAACTTGTAAGCATTAAATACTTTACCTGATGCCAACGCACTCGCCTAGCACGTAACATCATTACGGTGGCAGTGGCTGTGCCCATGCTTGATTGCAGTTTATTTGTCCCTAAAGCTGTCAACGTGGGGATACCACTCATCATTAACGCAGGTAACGTTAATAGGCCACCACCACCAGCTAAGGTATCAAGAAAGCCAGCAATGATGGCAATGATAAATAAAAATAAGGCTATTTCAATGGTTAGGTTGGTAAACTCCAAGACACTTCCTTTAAACGTTAATACTAGTTACAGTAATCAATAACTGAGACTTTAGGCAAGTAGTAGCTGATTAGCAACATATTAACGTTAATAATTGATGTCAAAAAGAGAGCCAAAACCTTCAACTGATTTCAGCTAACCTGAGTAATCGACATCGTTTTATTTTTGTCTTAAATATATTTAAAAATTTAACTATTAAAAATACTGATACCAACCATTAACGATAAAACAATGGCGAACTGAGGTAATCTTCTTACTTGATAAGTGATCAATAAGATAAGTAGTAATATCGACAGAGTCAGTGAACCAATAAAAAGTGAAGGCCCTATAGACTAACCAAATAATTCAACGCTTAAATTGGCAGTGAAGAAGAGTAAAAGCCAAACAGATGGTCTAAAAAACTGACTAAAAGGTTTGAAACATAATGTCCTAACACCTGCTATCGACGTTTACTCATCGCTAAACAAAAAAGAACTATAGCTGAGAAATTTAAACAGATTAAGACTAACACGAGCTACTTTCCTTATTTACTTGTTGCAGCGGTAATAACTGTTGTCTTGTGTATACTTTTACTTGTTTGATATATTGCCTCATTGCTGATGAGAGAATACAGACTAATGTAGGCTAGATAAGTTAAGATAATTATAAAAATAAGACACTAGAAGTTCCATATACGCTGCTCCGACAAGTACAATCTTACTTAGCCTGATTATTAACAATGACAAGGTATCTCAAGATGATGATGCCTTAACAGTATAGGTATCAATCAACGTGAGCATAATAGCACTCGACTTAGTGAGGATAATGAGTACTTGTATTGTTAAGAGGACTTCTGCCCTTTTGATTAGGATGAACTTTAAAAAAGCTCTCCACTGAAACCACTAAATCATCATCGCTAGTAAAAGTTAACGGCACTATAATAATTTTTTTCGAGTATAAGCTTTTCTGCGACATTCCTAATATTTTATCAGTCTTACTGCATTACCGTTATGACTTTAGTCCTCTAGGCAAAGTGTTGAGATTACACGGCAGAGGTTATGCTATTCAATCAAAGTGGCTGTTATTTGATTAATTTTTTTTATAAAAAAGATCACATCTAAATGTGACCTATAGAAAAATAATAAAAGGAGATTAGTGCTTAGTGTTCATGTTCCTCTTCAACTGCAACACCTAACCAAGCGGCTTTACCGGGAGCGAAATCTAAATCAAAGTGTCCAACAACCTCACCATCGTGTAAATCAACCGTTGTCACTTCTTGGCCATTGATGATGTAAATAAGTTCATGAGCTTTTGAAGCAACGATTGACGGTTTAGCATCTTCAGCCAAGGTATCGAATACTGCAATACGCTGATCTAACTGCCAGTTGTTTTCAGCGGAAAAAACATTTAACTGACCTTCGTTATCAAGAATGAGTACGTGTTCGTTATGGCCATCAAAACCATACGTTACCGAAGTAAGCGCTTCTTCTGGTTGCCAATTAAAAGGGCTTATCTGCTGCGTAATTAAATCGACTAAGAAAAGACTACTACCTGCATGACCAATCATCACATTATTTTCTGCACTACCGCTCAGTGAGTCTATGCGAATACCTTCTGACATGTCTACTGGGTTAGCAATTTTTTGTGCTGTAAATACGCTACCTTGCTGCTCTATAGCTAAAACACCATCACTGCAGGCAAAAGCAATATAGGTCTCTGTTTGAAAACTACCATGTAAGTCAGGGCATTTAATATCAAATACTTGCTCTTGATCTAAATGGTCTTCGTGAATTTCAAATAAAGCAACTTGCCCTGGTAAACTACTTTCAGCATCACTTTCACGTAACGTGGTTAATACAAACTCACCACGAATTTCTGCTGTACCCTGCATATACGTTTCAAAGTGATGTTCGGCAATGAGTTGTTCTGCACTGATACTTTCATCACTTAATAAAACTAGGTTAGCGTTAGCGCCAGTTTCTTTATTGCCATCAAAGAATATTGCCGCTTTATCACCACGTGGTATATATTGAGTTGGTTTAACATCATTTAACGTAAAGCTTGTAAGCTCAGGAGCATCGGCATGCTGATCAAAGTGATCATCATGTGCTTCTTGCCATAAACCGCCGTCAATAAACTCAACCGTATCAAACGAGCGCTGCACTGCTACCGCATAACGGTTTTCAGGGCTCGCATATAAAGATTCTGCTGGATTGGTAATCGTAATAGATTCTACTAAGGTATTATTTTCAAGATCAAAAATATGTACTATTGCTTGCTCGGTATCCGCAATGGCTAAGCGACCTTTACCTAATTCCTCTTCGTGGTTGTCATGGTCATCAACCATAGCCGTTGGCGTTGGTGCTATTTCGGTAATAGTAGTTTCACTGTCACCACAACCAACAAGTACTGTCGCAGCACAGATCAATAATAAGCTTTCTAACGAGATGATTTTCATGGCTGTCCTTTAGAATATAAAGTGATGCGCCTGTCTATTGAAAGGCGCTAAATTTAAATTAAGTGTAATATTGAATATTAAATTGAAGTAATAACTGATTTAAAATGAACCGCGTACACCCAGTGTCACTGAACGTCCTGCTAGCGGTGTTAAATCCTTTAAGAATGAGGTGTGCACTTGTGCATATTCATCTGTTAGGTTTATTGCTTTTAAATACACAGCTAAGTCATGCTGCCCTAAAGAAAAGTGATAGTTAACGTTGGCATCAACCATGACATAGCTGTCTGTTGAGCTTTCTAATTCAGCTGTATGCGTTTGTTCAAAATAGTGACTGACAAATAAATCGGCAGATATACTTCCACCTTGATAACTTAATTCAGTAGCAATACGTGCCGGTGGTGTACGAGGTAATTCTCCCGCTTCATCTAAACGGGCTCGAAGCACATCACCTTGTACTCGCCATGTAAACTCATCGGTAACTTGCCAAGAAATTTGTGCTTCAAAACCATATAAGGATACATCTTGAGCAGTAAAAATATAAAGCGGTAACGTATGCGCTTCTTCTGCCTCGTCACCATGGTCGTGACCGCTATGATCATGACTATCACCCGCTGATAAACCAGTCGCTTGTTCGTAATAGTAATCATCTATTTGGTTATAAAAAGCATTAAAAATAAAACCAAAGTCACCTTTAAATTTACGTAAACTTAGATCAATATTATTAGCGGTTTCCATGACAATATCATGATCAGTCAAACCAAAATGAGCTACTTCACCCTGTTCATCATGTAATGAAAACAAGGCACCTACTTCATATGAGCCTGTACCAATATGAGGACCAAAAGATAAGAGTTCTGATGCAGAGGGCGCACGTTCTGAGTGAGATAAAGATAAACCTAGATTATAACCATCGGTGAAGTCCCACACTAAACCAGCAGAAAGACTAATCGGGGTAAAAACATGTTCTACCATAAAATTACGGGTATAGCCTTGTGTTTTATGGGCGCTATGATCATCATGACCGTGTGAGTCATGTCCTGTATGATCGCTATGATCATCATGCGCAGACTCAACGAGTTCAAGTTCTGGCAAACGAACTTTAGCCGCGGTCACTTCAGTACGTTCAATACGCGCACCAAGCTGCACTAGAAAGTCACCAAAATGACGTTCTTCTACCCACGCTAAGCCAAGCGAACTTGTTTCTGAAGGCGGTGTAAATGCCTCTTCGCCAACCGCAGTAAAATCACTTTGTTTATAATGAACACTTAAACCACCACGCCAATCTAAGAAGTCTTGATGTAATAGTTCAACCCTTGCTTCTAGTGATTTGTTATCAAAGGTAGTACCCACCAAACCCGATTCTACTTCTGTATGGCGATAATCAGTATAACCAACCTTAGTGTTAAGTGATTTTACAATAGTATTATTAAAACTTAGTTCACTTAATAGTTGAAAACGATTTTGGGTTAAATCAGCAAAAACTTCTATGTCATCATCACCATGACTATGACCTGGTATACCATATTCTTGTTCTAAATTCTGATAAGACAATCCAACAAAGCCATTATCCAACAAGTAACTGGTACCTAAGGTAAAGCCTCTTGATTTAGCTGCTGAATTAGCCACTTCGTCAACACCATCTTTTTCAGGTATTTGATAGTTCTCACTGTCGCGATAAAAACCATCCACATGGACTGCAACATTACCAATACCACTAGTAAATGAGCCAGATGCTAAAGTCTGCTCATTATTACTATTGTATTCTGCTAGCCATTCACCTGTAGTCTGTGTACTTTTAGGAATACTTTCATCAACAATATTCACTACACCGCCAATAGCACCACTGCCATAAAACAAGGTTGCTGGGCCACGTAAAACTTCAATACGTTTACTTGTTGATGTTTCTGTAGAAACAGCATGATCTGGACCAACACGCGAAGCATCGCCAGCATCTAAACCATTTTGTGTAATTAATACTCGCGGTCCATCTAAACCTCGAATAATGGGAGTACTAGCCACACCACCATGAAAGTTACTATGCACACCCACTTCCTTACTTAAGGTATCACCCAAAGTATTAGCTTGGCGCATACGTAACTTTTCGCCATGTAAAACTGTGATAGGTAAAGCAGATTCTATATTTGAGCTATGAAAGGGTGTAGCACTGACATCAATGATTTCTAGTGCTGATTTATCTAATTGTATCGCCAAGTTAGGCGTTTGTTCTTTTACTAAATTTACCTGAATATTTTGGTGAACATACGAAGTTGCAACAACATGCAATTCATACTCTCCAGGTTCAACGTTAAGATAAAACATGCCTGATTTATCGCTAACAATAGCTATATTGGTGCCCATAATCTTAATTTTAGCACCGCTAACCCCTTGCCCATTCTCATTAGTAATGAGACCTGTAATTTGCTCCGCAAGCACTTGACTATTTGCAGTCATCAATGCAAAAGCACTCGCTAGTAATATAAACCTGTTCATGTGAAATCCAATTATAAATGTGATAATATAACAACTTTAAAGATGTTATATTATCACATTAAAAAAATCAATATTTGTGCGTATCTTTTTAACAAAAATTAACTAAACTCTTCTATTCTTATCATTAACTAAAAATAAACTCGCAATTTTACCTATTGACACATAATAAAATATAAATAACCATCGATCCCATTGATGTTAGCACCAGATTTGTAGACTTATGTCAGCCTATGTAACTACTCCTTATCAGGAGTTATCTAAATTTCCTTTTTTTTTCCCGTACCTAATAATGAATCACGAGTACTTAGCCATATAGGTTACGCGCTATTAATTAGTATACGATTACCAAATAGTGTTTTTCAGCTGATGGTAAAATAAGACTGAGATAAATATAAGTGATGCGCATGAAATAGAAAAAATTGAAGTTGTTGGTCGTGATTCAACAAAAGCGCTGGTCTCATCGGGCTTTAAAGTAGATGTATTACTCACTAAGAAGTTTAAAAAATCAAAGTATAGTCTGCTACAAATCTTGTAAAGCTCACCGGGTATTAATGTCCGTCAAAGTGGCTGCATTAACTGTGAGTTTAACTGATCATTTAATTAGCTTTTGGGAAATAAAAATACGTTACTTGATGCTAACGTTATTTATCTAGGCGTACTCATATCTATTCTCTTATTATTTCTGGGCATTAGCGATATTATTTTATAGCAAAAGTTTTGGCTGTTTTTTTACTCTACGCGTTAAAGTTGTCACCCGAATATTTTTTAGTGATATTCATATAATAATCGGCATTGCCAGTTCGCCAGTTATTATTATCTTGACCTTTATCAGTGCTTATTAGCATATTACCGAGGTGGTCCACGAGAGAGGAAAGTATGTGATAAAACACCGAATCTAGTGACTCAGTCTTTGCATAACCAGGACCTTTCACTGCAGTCACTTTATGAAAAAACTAGTGACACCATTAATGACTTTGAGACGACTAAATTGTTGATGCCTTAGGACCTGAAATGAATAATACTTTCTATGGTAAAATAAATACCAGTAATACATTAAATAGTAATTACGCCAGTAACATTAGTTATGACAAAATAACCGGTAAGCTAGTTACTACTAAAGACGTTAGGCAATACATTACACGTTACCGTTGATAGTTTTCATAAGTTACACTTCGTTGATTTTGCTGGCTTAACCAGCAAATTAATTTGGTACATACTCGGCTTAAGTCCTGTGATATTAGCCATAACAGGTTTATACCTATTGCAGTAACGTCGTCAAAGAAGAGTACCGACCAATAAGGTTTTTATAAAAATCATAGTATTGCTAATAAAAAATACTTATTTAAAGCACGTTAGACATTGCGACCACACCAGACAATACGTCCGGCGACACTATGTTGTTCAACATTTTCTTCAGTAATTTTCCATTGTGGGTAATCCAGATTATCGCTGATGACAATAAGATGATCTGGTTTTTGTTTTAATCGCTTAGCCATCAAACCATCTTGGGTTTGTAGCACATATACCCCTTCATTACCTGGTTGTTGCTGGCTCAAATCTACTAAAACCATATCACCATGGTGTAAGGTTGGTAACATACTGTCACCCCTTACCGATACAAACGCTAGACTTTCGCCATGTACGCCCAACTGCGAACTTAACCAACGTTTATTTAACGCAAATTGTTCGGTCACTTCTTCGGCACCATTGATAGCACCAAAACCAGCACTGGCTTCAATATCAAGTTTAGGTACTAATAATAGATCGTCGCCGTTGTGTCCAAAAGGTATATCGAGGACTCGTTCACCGGTAAGTAACCAATTAAAGTCGAGTGCAAACAGCCCGTGTATATGTTCTAAATAGGCCATAGAGGGGCGACTTAATCCGCGACAAATACGGTAAATATGTGAGGGTGACTTACCCGTTAATTCAGCAAACTGGCGTTTATTACCACCAGAATACTGCTCTACTAACTCAACAAAACGACGTGAAAAAGCACTACTCATAAATCTTTACCTAGGTTTGATTTGTATAGCGGCGAAAGCGCGCACGTTACTACGGAATTTCTCCGCTGTACAGTGATTACAGTGTGTTTGCACAAAGCTTGCTCAGTTGTCCTAAATTAGGTGCTATCAATATTGAGATCGCCTAATCTAGCGTAACTGATAGCTAAGACAAATATCACTAACGGTTTTTAACGACCACTGCAATGCTTCATCTTGATGTGGTTTGAATAAATAAAGTATGTTTTAACTAAGATTTCAAACGAATTTTTAATCTTTGCTTAGATTGTAGTAAACTGTTCGCGGCGAGTTTATTCCAGCGCATGATATCTTGCACCTACACCTTATATTTACGACTGATATCCCATAAATTATCACCACTTTTTACTATATGCGTTATTTTAGCCTGACTTAGTTTAGCCAACTGCAATGGGTAGTAATGCCAACTCTACCGGCATACCACGCTTTTCAATTTCCTCAACAATATAGTATAAAAATGGCTCTGCCCGCCTTGAAATAGTCACCATAAAGTTAGGATGACTTAAATAATAATCGCGCCATTTAGCCACCTCTTCATTGTCAGGTACTGTAATCGATAACTGACTACGAATACGTTGCCAAACATCATAATGCTGATGAGGTAACTTGACATATTCAACCTTTTTTTACTTTGGCTGTATTGGCAATACAGTTAATGTAGTACTTATTACAGACACTTGATTATCGATTGTTGGTTCATTACTTTGTTTGGGCGCTTGCTGACATGCGTTCAATAAGAGCGCTAAGGTGACGAAAACTATTTTTTTCATGATCAATTTATGACTACTTATTATATTTGAGAAGATAATTGCAATTAATGGTTGATTATACGCTCGTTTCAGGAAGTCTGAGCGATTCATAATTAAAGCATATTTTTTTATTAAGGAATATTTCCTTAAAAAGAAATATAACGTCTCATATGAGACGCTCAGCATTCCCCCAAGAGCTTAGTTTAGAAACGCTTTATGCTGTGTTATTAATTTCGATAATAACGCTATACGGATGTAGCTTAATAGGAATACAACAGCATATTATACTGAATAATTATTATTTTAAATCAATGCATTACCTAAAGTCGCGTCTAATACCAACTGAAACCTACATATTCAAGTGGATCGGATATAGATGTCAGTTACACAAACCTGTAACGCTAAGACTTAATTTAAACGGTCAAGTATACCCAGTTATTTATCCACAAACATATATTATTCGTCTTTGAATTAGCAACCATAAATTTTATTTGCCTTAAAATGACTAGTAATCATTTTTACGCTGTCAAATATAAAAAATGAAAGCTATTTATATTAAAACCTGATCGTTAAGCTTTATTACTAGGTATTTTAAATTTTAATAAGTATTAACTTTAAAAAAGTAAATTTATTAGGTTATAGCTGGCTATCCCATCATTGAAGGGTAAAATAACACTTAGTATTTATCCTTCAATCCAATGAGAACTCTGTGACCTTTCAAGAAAAAAATGTCTTATTATTCGATCTTGATGGCACCTTAGTAGATAGTGCACCTGATCTTGCTTTAGCGGTCAACAGGACCCTGATAGATTTAGGTAAAACAGCATTTGACCAAGACATAATTCATCACTGGGTCGGTAATGGCGCTAAGGTTTTGATTGAACGTGCACTATCTGGCTCAGATATTATAAATAAACAGCTAGATACAGCATTGATTGAAGATGCTTTAGCGATATTCTTAGCACATTACCAGCAATGTTTATGTATCGAATCAATATTGTATGATGATGTAAAAGAAGGCTTATTCACCTTAAAGGCAGCAGGGTTTCGTTTGGCTATTATTACCAACAAACCTGCCGAATTTATTCAACCCATTTTAACTGGCTTAGGTATTAGTAATATTTTTGAATTGTTAATTGGCGGCAATACCCTAGCAGAAAGAAAACCACACCCAGCACCATTATTTTATGCCCTAGAACAGCTTAACGTTACTGCTGAGCAGTGTTTGATGATTGGCGATTCTAAAAACGATATTTTAGCGGCAAAAGCAGCCAACATAGATAGTGTTGGCTTAACTTATGGTTATAACTACGGTGAAGATATCAATAATTATCAGCCACAGTGGTGCTTTGATAATTTTAAGGAACTGTTAACTTTATTAAAGCGATAAACTAAAGGTTTTTGGCTAAAGCAATAGGATAATCACGTTGCTTGGCTAATACCATTGCTCGCTCAGTTACTTCAGACTCTGAACATTGCTGACTTACTGGAAAATAATGCTGCGTTAAATACTCACCTAATTCTGTCTCTGCTATTAAGCCACAATCAACTAAGTTCGCTAAAATTGCATCTGCGGCAGCTAAAGCCGACGACCCTTTAACAATTTCCGCACGAGCATAGTGTCGACCATGAAAGGAAACATCAGCGGCGCGTAAATCAGCATCTTCTCCAGGTATTTGTTGCGCACCAAATAAGGGTTTTGCGGCAACTTCGGCCTGAGTAAAGGCGGGGATAAATTGCGCAATATGTTCAATGGAGCCTAAAGTTCTGTTATTAACTAACTGCTCAGGCCATTGTTTATCTATCTTTTCGATAAATCTTGAGGCTAATTGCGGTTGTGCACTGTGAAGTGAGCTGGCAACCAGTCCTTGATCAAATAGGGTAATGTCTTGCGTCATACCATGTAGTTGAAAATAGCCATCTGGATAAGGTGTTAATTGCGCCATACCTTGAGGTGTACCTCGCTCACCATAAAAGATAATTTCAGGCCATAATCCTTGGCATTGAGGCCAATGCGCTACATAAGCGGCTTTAAATTCTACCATACGTTGGCGTTTAGCACTGACCATGTCATCTATTTCACCACTTTTAAAGCCACAAGCATTAATAACGTAATCAAAATGCTGATGATTTAAACTACCTATTCCATTTTTTGTCGTTACTTGCCAAGCTGAATCATTCTCTTGTTGGGTAATAGCGACAACTTTACTGTTAGTTTGCAGGTGACAACTTGATAAACGATCAATGGCTAAACTGGTAATAGCAGCCATACGAAAAGCAGACCAACCATATTCCTGCACCAAGAGCACAGGAAATTTAAGATTGTCTAAATCAACATGCTGGGCAAAAGAAATCAACCAGTCACTGGCTTGGCTTGCTTCATTAGGTATTGGCTTATTAACTAATGCAGTAATATCTTCACGTGAATAAAAACGGAAATAGTCCGCCGGTTCACCTAATACTTTATTACGAATATCTTGCGTAACCAGTTCGCTATATTTAGTACGTAATTTTTCTAAACGTGGTAATAAATCTGTCGGTTGGCCTTTATCAGTCTTAGGTAAAGCAATAATCGTTGGTCGTATATTAATGCTGTGTGGATATACTCTTACTGTATCTATCGATTGTTTTAATAACGTAAGACATTGCTCATCACAAATTTCTCGATACAGGTTACCACCCGCATGCAAATGACAAATAGGCGGCCCATTAACTAAGCTTGGACCCTTTTCTATTAACGTAGTATCAAGACCTAATTCGGCAAAGCGTAACGCAATAGTTGATCCCGCAACTCCACCACCAATAATGGCAATTTTTGCAGCTGAACTGAGTAATGGCTGAGGTGTAGATGACATTTTATTCATATTGGTTTCGAAAATTTATTCCTGAGGGTATTTTACTTGGATATATACGGTTTTCGTAGGGGTTGAGACTAAAAAAGTTTATTTAAATGTATTTTTCTTTTTATATCTAGAACAATTATCGTTTTAACTGGCTTTTAGAGGGATCGCAGCTAACGATGACTGCTCATGATAATGAGTAATACAAGCATTACACACACAATGGATCCCTTTAAGATGCGTCGGTATTAATGCCAAAAGCGCTTCAGGTATTTCAGTATTCATACACCAGCAACCACTACTAGCTTTAACATCGCAGCGATTACTTTGTCCGCATAAAGGACAAATACTGTCATCATTTTTATAAGTCATAATTATTCAGTAAATTTTGTTGTGATAAATATGTAAAAATAAAAAATATTTTAACAGCTTTATCTCTAAGTAAGCAGGTGTTTTCAGGCATAAAAGGCGGTTACGTAAATGAAAAATACCTAACCATAAATAAAAACATAGCAATATCACTTTTTTCGCTCCTATTGTCCCTCACTAATAATGCCTTCGCCAATACATCGATTGATGTTGGTCCAACTATAGGTAAAAAAGCAGCTAAAGTCTCCGTTATTAACCCACTAAAGTAGCAAATTAATGTCAAACGACTCACTAGTGATAAGGGTCTGATTATCTTATTTTTCCGCTCGGCCGATTGGCGGTCATTTCTTATGATAATACTGATATTTTGAAAAATTTTTACTGAGTAAAAAAGTATAAGTTACCCATTACTCTCTGACCAGAAAGTACAAACTATACTGGCCTACGATATCGTTAACGCTAAAGATGATACAGACAGTAAACATTATGGTATCCCTTACCCTGGTGTCGTCGTTATTGATAACAAAAGTAATGTCATTCATAAACACTTTTTCAAGGGCTATAAAAAGCGCATTAAGTTTGCCGATCTGTACTTACAACTAAATAGCAGCATGTAATACTAATTAACTCGCTACTTGGTAGCCGCTTTATATTGATAACTGTTTTATGGATAGCTGTTTATGAATATAAGGTACTATCAACAAAAGCTTGAGTTAACTGCTGATACAACTGATCTATTGTCGGTCGCTGCGTAATATTTTCAAAAAGCGTAGTATGAACCTGCGCTTTTACCCGCTCCGTTTTATCAGACAGCTGATAACATAAGTTAACTGGTTTTATTATTTCATCTAGTAATACATCAATAAGAATAAAAGCTTGCGCCAGTATTATCTTGCCACCACCTTTTTTTAATATCACCCGCTGAGCAGTACCTACTATTTTTTTACCATTAATATTAATATTGTAGTCACCATCACAGTAAGAGAACTTTGTGGCATGCGCTTGGCTAACGAGATTAAACTGACGGAAAAAACCATGTAATACTGTACATAAATTTTCGTAAGCTTGGGGTATTGAATAAGGGGTATCTTTTGACCAAAGATACAGGTGAGATAAATTTATAATACCTGGACATTGTGGTACCGGTGCACCGCCGGTTTTACGTGAATGTAGCAGCCATTCATCCGCCAACAGGCCTGTTTTAAGTGCGTCTGATTCTGGCCATTTTTTACCTGCAGGTAATACCAAGGTAGGTTCTTTAGCTTGCCAAAGCATTAAACATTGTTTGAACTCACCAGCTTGAATCTGCGTAATAAGCCCTGTTTCCTTTTCAAAGACTTTAGCGACAGAGCTTTGCTTGTAGACCATTAATTTATCACGATTCATTTTCATTTCTTACGTTATATTCAACCATATTTTTGTTGATTTTTTAAGAATCTTCTTCGTGCATTTGACCATCAATTAACATTATTATCTCCGCAGACTTTTCATCATGCTTAGTCAATCTATAGCTACCATCAGACATATCCTCTAAAAAGATCGTCTCCCCTTCACTGGTTTGTAATTGTGTTAGCACTTCTGGTGGAAGCTCAACCCCCACACCCATACCAACTGCTTGTATTTTAAGTTTAATCATCATAATACTCCAAGTTATAAGTTGGGTATATCAATAAAAGGCCCAACAAAGTTCTAGATATTATTCAAATTATAGCTGGCTATTTTATACTCACCGAAATGAATAATAACTCGCGATTAGTTTGGGCTACTTCTGCGATAGCTAATGACACCTATTTCAATGATTACCATCAAGTTTAAACCTGTTTTTTATATACTATAAATTCATCTTTAAATAATGTGCTCAGCGCTCTTTCTTCAGTGATTATATGAAAATATTGAATATAAACCATATACAATAATATTAAAGCAACTGACCACACCAGGCCTAAAAAACTAGTCCAAGCCAATAAACATAGGGTTACTTGTAAACGGATATATGCCGGAGATGAGCAACTTACTTGCTGTATCAGGTTTAAGTTGATTAACCGTGGTTTTAGTCAATCGAAAAGATATCAAACCTGAAAGGATAAAAATATTCCTACAATAATAAAGATAATAACCTAGGCTATTATTATTGTGCTCATTAATAGAGTAACCAGAGTTAATGTACTTAACCTCTACATACCCGCAGCAATGAAAACCGCCACTAAAGGTGGTGAGATCTTATTTTCTAAAAGTGTCATGATACTGTTTAATTTATTAGTTAGTAGTTAATCATGGCTTGCAACTTATCTACCGCCTGCTCAGATGAAATTCCATGCGAGCTTTCAGCTTCAGTTAACGCGGTCACTACTGCAATACTCTCAACGCCTGTTGCGACAACCTCCGCAGCTCGTTCTAGGTTTATCCCCCCAATAGCCACTACAGGTATTTGCAGTCGTATCTTTTCAGGTCGTAAAGCTAGTACTTGCCTTAAATTATCAAGTCCTTGAATTTGCCCAGTCATGTCCTTAGTTTTGGTCGAAAAAATAGCACCAATGGCTAAATAAGACGGCTGTAATTGTTGTGCTAATAAAAACTCATAACAACCGTGAGTACTGATACCTAAACGTATACCTGATTGCTGAATTATGCTGAGGTCAGCATCTTGTAAGTCTTCCTGACCAATATGCACGCCATACGCGCCATGCTTGATTGCCAGTTGCCAATAATCATTAATAAACAGGCGAGTATCATAATCTTTCGCCAGCTTTACAGCGTCAATAATAATTTGGTCTAATTCGCTTTCAACTAAGTTTTTTACGCGTAATTGAATTATTTCTAAGCCTAAAGGTAATAGTCGTTTGAGCCAGTATAATGAATCAATAACAGGATAAAGACCTAGCTTTTTTCCTGCTAGGTTCAACGATTTAAATGTGGTTAGGTTTTTGTATTCAATATTTAATGGATCTACAACCTCGGCAAAGTGCTGAGATTCTCTAGGCCAACCTTGCTGCTCAAAGGCACCATAATATTGATGACCAAATGATTGACTTACTTGCTCGCTAGCAGCTAAACCTTGGCTGATAAATGCTTTTGCTAAAGTAAAAGCATCTCTTACTAAATAACCTTGGGCAAAAAAAACGGATAATGCGGTGGCAAAACTACAGCCACCGCCATGGCTGTAATGACTTTCGATACGCTTGGTACTTAACTGGTAACTAATCGCTGTTTGGGTTTTATCTTGGTTATCTTGTTTGCCATGCAACTGATTTAATTGATGGTAACAGTAATCACTACTGCTTTGTTCGTCCGCACTGTGACCACCTTTAATGATAATAGCGCTGATAGCAAAATTCTGATGTATATGTTTAGCCAATACTTCAACAGCTGTTACATTTTCATCATTTTTATCAATTGCATCAGCGAATCTCGCTAGATGTTTTGCTTCCATTAAATTTGGGGTAATAACATCAACTTGTCGTAATAAAGGGCTGAGCTGATCTAGAGTCATCGTGCTGAAGTTTCCACCAACACTGGCTTGGCCAACAGGGTCATAAACACTGATTAAGTTAGGCATAAGCTGTTTATATTGCTCAAGTAACTTAGCTAACCACAATACTTGCTCTACATTAGCCACTAAACCAATTTTGATGACCGATGGCGGTTTGTCATCAATTAATACTGTCGCTTGTTGCTGCAAGATATCAACCGAAATAGCATTCACCGACAACAGTTGCTGAGAGTTTTGCACGGTATTGGCTGTAATAAGATGACAAACTTCAACCCCTAAAGCATGACCGGTTTTAATATCAGCAGCAATACCAGCCCCACCAGAGCAATCACTACCCGAAATAGTCCAGATTATTGGTTTGATTGACACTTGTTGTTCAGTTTTCATTTGATTATTCTCTGAATTATTGACTTTAAACCAACCCTACACTACAGACTCCCGATTAAGGCATTATGGAAGTAACGATATAAAATAATGGTACTAACTCATTTATGCGTAACACATAACTAACGATGAATTGTCATACCCGAAGTGTATTGTCGGGTATCCATACACTTTTACTATTTATCAAGACTTAACATCATCACTAGCAGCATTAAAAAATCAAATAACTTAAGGACAAAGTTAGTTGGCCAAAATACAAGGCGGAAGCGTGGAGCCTAGTTTACTAGGTGAGAAATTCCAACTAAGTCGTTTAATTAAATAACAAAGTCATCTAGTTATTTTGGTGCCAAAATGGCGTATCGAGTGTTGGTGTTGACGGATGGGCTGTTTGTCTTTGCTGCATTATGCCCGCCACATAACCTTGCTCACCTGCTTGCAGTGCTTGCCCAAAGGCTTTCGCCATCAACACAGGATTATCCGCCAGTGCCACTGCACTGTTAAGTAATACACCGTCATAACCCATTTCCATTGCTAAACAAGCATCTGAGGGTTTACCAATACCCGCATCTAATATCAAGGTGGCATCGGGTAAACGTAAACGAATCGTTTCTAAGTTATAAGGATTCATCAAACCTTTACCAGTACCTATTGGCGATGCCCACGGCATAATCACTTCACAGCCTAAATCATAAAGCCGTTGACATAAAACGAGGTCGTCGGTGCAATACGGCAAGACTTTAAAACCATCATTTATTAACTGCTCAGCGGCATGAAGTAACTCGATTGGATCAGGTTGTAAATTGTAATCATCGCCAATCACTTCTAACTTTAACCAATCAGTTTTAAATATTTCACGGCTCATTTTTGCCAGTGTTACTGCTTCTTTAGCCGAGCGACAACCGGCTGTATTGGGTAGTAAGTGACCGTTCACTTCGGTGATCACTTCTTGTAAGTATGACCATATTTGCTGACCTGCTTTTTCAGCCGGATTTTGACGTTTTAACGACAGAGTTACCACCTGTGATCCACTGGCCAAAATCGCTTGTTTCATCACTTGTGGCGATGGATATAAAGCGCTACCAATAAGTAAACGACTATCTAAATTTTGTCCATAGATATTCAATGACATTAAACTTATCCTCCCTGAATAGGTTGCAAGACATCAAGGCTATCGCCATTTTTTACCATGGTAGTGTCGTAATCTGTTTTACCGACAAAATCACCATTAAGCGCCACGGCAAAGGTACTTTGTTGCGGTTCAATAAAATACAAAGTTAATGCTGAGCTGACACTAATATGTATTGCATTAGTTAAAGGGTAGGCTTTGCCGTTAATATGAATGTTCATAAGATGACTCCGGTAAATTTCTGCTTGGCTGATTTATATTACAAGTATAGTTACCGTCAAAAACTATGGGTAATAAGTCGGTGTAAGGTAAAGCTACTGCGGTGTTATTTATTCGATTAGCAATAACCGCAAGAGTTTGTTCAAGCACTACAGGTGCAATCAAAAAACCATGACGGAACAAACCATTTACTTGAATAAGTGCATCTTGTACGCTAATTTTAGGCTGGTTATCACTAAATGCAGGCCGACACTGACTAACATGTTGTCGAATATTAGCTTCTGCAAAACCAGGATGTACGCTATACGCGGCACTGAGAAGTTCCATTGCTGAGCGTACTGTCATAGCTGAGTCATCATCACTTTCAATTTCCGTTGCACCCACTACATAAAAGCCCTGTTGTTTAGGAGCAATATAAAGCTGATACCTTGGATGCATTAATCTGATTGGCCTTGTTATATTAACATCAGGTGCAAACAGCTGAAAAATTTCACCCCTGACAGCACGTAAATCGGTCATCGGTGCACAGGTGCTATTACTTCTTTTAGTAGTTGCCCCTGTACCACGACAGTCAATCACTAAATCAAATTGCTGACTGTGGTTAATATTATTTTGCTGATAGCTAATGTTAGTACTGTGCTCAGCGACATCAATGTCAGTGACTAGACAATCACTTAACCAATTCAAGCTGTTGCCTGTGACTGGCTCTTGAGCTTCTTTTTCAAGCTGCTTGCGGAGGGCGACTAATAAACGGCGATTATCCAGTTGACCTTCTTGAGGAAGATACAATCCTTGATTAAAGCTTCGCCCTATTTCAGGCTCTAACGCTAAAAGCTCTGCACGGTTTAGTGGGTGCAGTGTATGTTCAGGATAATTATTACCAAGGTGTCTAACAACACGTTGGTAATCACCTTTGTCTTGCTCATGACCTACCATGATGGCGCCAGTTTGTTGAAAAAAAGTATATTCATCTAAACTGTCAAGCAAAGCTGGCCATAAACGTAATGATTCAAAACCCATACTAACAATATTAGGCTCACAATGAAGTGATTCACCCAACGGTGTTAACAACCCAGCGGCAGCGTAAGCTGCACTGTTATGGGCGAGTTTATTATCTTTATCAAATAAAGTAATAGTTAAATTATGAGACTGTTTTTGTCGAAGTTTTTCATTACGAAGCAAAGACAGGGCAAGTAATCGCCCCATCAATCCTGCGCCAACAATGGCAATATTCATTGTTTATCCGCCGCCGTTAGTCAGCTAATTGGTAGATTTCGCTACCCATTGCTTTAAACTCAGCAGACTTTTCTTGCATCGCTTTTTCAATCGCTTCGTCAGACGTTATTGTGATGGTCTCATCAAGTAATTGAATTTTTATCGCATTTTTATCTAGATTAGCTGCGTACTCTCGAACTTCTTGCGAAATTTTCATTGAACAGAATTTTGGACCGCACATAGAACAGAAATGCGCGACTTTACCTGATTCTTGTGGCAAGGTTTCGTCATGGTAGGCTTTAGCTGTTTCTGGGTCTAACCCAATATTAAATTGATCGTACCAACGGAACTCAAAACGCGCTTTTGACATGGCATTATCACGAATTTGTGCACCTGGATGACCTTTCGCTAAATCGCCAGCATGCGCGGCAATTTTATAAGTCATCAAACCTTCTTTTACGTCTTCTTTATTGGGTAAACCTAAATGCTCTTTTGGCGTTACATAACAAAGCATGGCACAACCATACCAGCCAATATTAGCCGCACCTATGCCAGAAGTGATATGATCATAACCTGGGGCAATATCTGTAGTTAATGGCCCTAAAGTATAAAAAGGCGCTTCACCACAGTGCTTAAGCTGCTCTTCCATATTTTCTTTAATCATATGAAGCGGTACATGACCTGGACCTTCAATAATCGTTTGTACATCATGCTGCCAGGCGATTTTAGTTAGCTCACCTAAGGTATGTAATTCCGCAAATTGTGCTTCATCGTTAGCGTCAGCTACAGAGCCAGGACGTAAGCCGTCACCTAAAGAAAATGACACATCGTACTGCTTTAAGATTTCACAGATATCTTCAAAGTGCGTGTAAAGGAAGTTTTCTTGATGATGGGCTAAACACCATTTTGCCATGATGGAACCACCGCGTGAAACAATACCCGTCACACGTTTAGCGGTCATTGGTACATAGCGAAGTAAAACGCCCGCATGAATAGTGAAGTAGTCAACTCCTTGCTCCGCTTGTTCAATTAACGTATCGCGGAAAATTTCCCATGTTAAATCTTCAGCTACGCCATTCACTTTTTCAAGTGCTTGGTAGATTGGTACGGTACCTATAGGAACTGGCGAGTTACGCATTATCCATTCACGCGTTTCATGAATATTACGGCCAGTCGATAAATCCATTACCGTATCTGCGCCCCACTTGGTTGACCAAACAAGCTTTTCGACTTCTTCTTCAATAGAAGAGGTTACCGCTGAGTTACCTATATTCGCGTTAACTTTAATTAAAAAGTTACGTCCAATAATCATTGGCTCACATTCGGGGTGATTGATGTTTACTGGGATAATGGCGCGACCGCGAGCTACTTCATCACGGACAAATTCTGGGGTAATTTTTTCTGGGATACTGGCACCAAAAGATTGGCCTTTGTGTTGTAGTAACAAGGTCGCATCTTTTACTTCTTCACGTTTCAAATTTTCACGAATCGCAATGTATTCCATCTCTGGGGTAATAATACCTTGGCGAGCGTAATGCATTTGCGTAACGTTTTTACCTTTTTTAGCAATACGCATTTTAGGTAAATTATCGAAGCGGATATCGTCAACGCCTTCATCATCAAGACGTTGTTGCGCGAACTGCGAATTAGTAGTGGTTAAAAGTTCAACATCATCACGGGCATCAATCCACGCTTCACGTAAACGAGGAATACCTTTGTGAACATCTATTTCTATCTTTTCATCGGTATAAAAACCAGAAGTATCATAAACACAAAGTGGTTCATTTTTTTCGTAAACTGGCGTGTCTTTACTACCACTTACTAAGGTATCGGTTAAGGTGATTTCACGCATACCTACTTTGATATCGTGAATTTCACCTTGTACATAAACTTTTTTAGAATTCGGGAAAGATTGGTCTGAAACATTTTTTAAGAATACTGCTGCCGATTCACGCTTTTCACGTCGTGTTTGTGTCTTATTGGTGATGTTACTCATGGTCGCTACCTGTTTTAAAAAATTTAAATTTAAAAAATAGGCGGAGTTTATTTAGCTAAAGAAGAGGGTCAAATAATATATTTTAACCCTAAGTATTAGGGTTAAAATGCTCTCTCTTGTTTCCTACGCAGATATTAATCTGATCAGGTTTTACGGATCCCGCTTTCGCGATCTCAGCCTTTGGCACTCCGACAAGTGTGCGTTGCTAGTTAGACTAACAACACGAGTAGATTCTAACGTGAGCAGATAACAGTTAGCAAGCCTTTATATTGTGAAGACAGCTAATATAAAGGCTAATACATTAAAAGTAGAGAACGTCTTACTCATAGAATAGACTTGCACCCCCTGACTATGGCGGTAATATATACCTAAAATTAGCTAGAAAAAAACTAATGCCTAATCTTAATATTAAAATAACTACACCCGACGAATTTATACTGGTGCCTTGGAAAAATGGTTTAGGTCATACCACTGAATTAGCTATCAGCGATGGTGGTAGTTTAAATGATTTTGCTTGGCGTCTGAGCATCGCCAGTGTGATAAATGATGGGGATTTTTCTAATTTTTCGGGTTACCAACGTAATCTAGTATTAATCGAAGGTAATGGTTTAATACTCGACCATCGCAATGGTGATATTGATAAACTAACCCAGTTACTTGATATTGCTCGCTTTGATGGCGCAAGTAAAACCCATGGTGCTTTAATCAATGGCGATATTAAAGACTTCAATGTCATGACTAATCAAAGCTCATTCACCCCTAAAGTTAATAGCTATATTGAGCAACAAACTGTAACGGTTACCGTGTTAGCAAATAGTTTACTTTTTGCCTACAGCCTAGCTGATGAAATACATATAAATATCTCAAAAGACGAAGGCTACACAGTAGATGTTGGTCATTTAATCAAACTTTCTGCAATGAATGAACGGCAACAAGACGACCAGTTCATTATAAAAATAACGGGTAAAAATATGATTATTATTCAACTCAAAATTAAGTAACAGTGTTTTTAAAATAGTGATTATTTGTACTTACTGAGCTTTAAGATTGAGCTAGAACTGTTGATTTTTCAGTGATAAGTCACTACCCAATATGTCATTTGATAATTGAAAATAGCGCTTGTTCTGCCATTGCTCTAAAGAAAATAAGTCCTTATAAAGCTGATTTGTTCTCATTAACTCCATAAGACTGCCATTCTCTAAGGCTTTATTTAAACCATCCTCTAGTCGCTGGGCTAACACAGTATTACTTTTGTCAACAAAGTAATAGATAGCGAAATTATAATGCAGAATCAACTCATCTATCAAAATAATATTAGGGTACTTTTGTATAGTAATCCTTTGCTCTGCATATCGCTCAAATATTATACGAGGAGAATAATCACAGCGCTTTTTAGCTAACATTTTAAACATAGCATTAAAATGAACGACTATTGAAACAAGGTAACTGTTTGCTTCTAAAATATCAGAATCTGGCCAATGAGCACCTTGACAAGCATTCAATTTTTTTAATTGCTCTGGTGTTTTTATTTGAAGAAATTTTTCCTTATCCTCTTGACGAATTAATAAGACACGATAACCTAAAAGCCCTCTAAATAAGGGAATAGGTATCGGTAAATAACGTAATTCTCGTTTAGCGTTAGTTCCTGTCTAAAGAATATCAATATAATTATTCTCTAGGAGCATAAAACTTCTACCTTGCGTTACGTCATCATGCGCGACAAACACAAGTTTACTTTTTAGGTATAAATGCTCACTTTTACTTAGAGCTAAACGTGTTAGTTCAATAAAGTAGTCATAAACAGGATCAATTTTAGCGCGAGGAGCAAGTATACGAATATCATTAGCATACGCATTGAAAAAGAGAAAGTCATGATTAAATGTATGCTTTTAAAAGCGAACAAAAGCTGTGTTTATGGTGGTGAAGAATTAATTAATACGTGGCGTGAGCATACAGACTCATACTTATGGTTGGATATTGATTCACACGATAAAGAGCAAGAACGTCTTCTATTACAACTGTTGGTTGTCACTCTTTAGCGATAACGGATGCGCAAAGAGATCGTCACCCACCCAAGATAGAATTATTCAACGATTATATTTTTATGCTTTATCGTGGCATCTATCAACCCGAAGATGATTTGTTATTTGAACATTTACAAATTAGTATGTTTGTTGGTATTAATATTTTAATAACTATCCATGCAAAAGATTCTATGTCTATAGCGCACTTATTTAGCGCTGAAGGTGAGAAGTATTTAGGTAAAAGTCCCATTACATTAGCCTTAAGAATATTTCATTACAGTTGTGGGATTTATCTAAAGAAATCATTTGAATTTGAAGATAAGTTGGAATCACTTGAAGACCAATTTCAGCTAGGCGGTGACGATAAAATGATGCAAGAAATCACCCTATATCGTTCTAGACTGACCAAACTAAAAAGAACATTTAGTTATCATAGTAATATAGGCAGTGAGTTAAAAATATTAGTAACAGATGACACGACACTTATCAATCAAACCGAACTGCATACCGTTATAGATGTGCATGAAAGAATTGAACGTTTATTGAGCTTATCTCAAATGTATTATGATATTTGCAGTGATTTAATCAATGGTTATTTATCGGTAACCTCGCATCAATTAAATGCCACTATGCGGCTGTTAACTGTGATTACTGCTATATTTATTCCTTTAGGATTTTTAGCCGGAATTTACGGGATGAATTTTGAACATATTCCTGAATTAAAAGTAACGTATGGCTATTATTACTTACTCGGATTTATAGCATTAATGGTGACAGGTTTAATAATATTCTTTAAGAAAAAACGATGGCTTTAACATTTGTCTACCTCTAAGAATGAGGAGATGCGCAATAGCTTTATTGAGCACAACAATAAAATAGTCTGGTTATTTAACGATGAACTCAAATTGAACAGTGTACTTAGATTAAACTAACTGTAAAAATTGAGTTACTTCAAAAGTTATTAATGTACTTAGTCTACTTGCACCTAACCCTTAGGTAATACTTCAATAGGCTTATAATAACTAGACTCTAATTCATCATTAACGCACGTTAACAAGTATGCATTAAGATTAGCTTTCTCAACCTCATCCTCTTTCGCATAATCTTTACATAAACTAACAAGACTAATGACGTAACTCTTAGATGCTTCCATCAATTCAGGTTCAGACGCTTCTTAGCTATAAGCGAAGCTTGAAGATAGTGTTAATAACGTTAACATTAACATTATTTTTTTCATTTCTATTTCTTCCAATAAAAGTTAGTTAAATATCCCAATAGTGACTAAATGAATTTAGCTGTCTATCAAGTGATCTTTTTTCATTAATTAAATCTAATTTTTGCATAATAATATACTTATCCTTAACAGCCTTTCTAATTTCTTTTTTATTTTTCAGATGGATTACCGAACCATAATCAATTTCAAAGTCTGCAATAGCAAAATCTGAATGACTGTTAATTTCTCTATCGGTACTTTCAGACTTATCATTATTCATTATTTTACCTTACAAATAATATCCGTTAATTTTCATAAGATAATGTGCCTAATTTTTAAATTAGAAAGCAAAAAATTTTTGTAGGTTTGATAAAAAAATTTTATCAAACTGGCTTTTTGAGGAATGTTTAGAATCAAAAGAGTAGTAGAGAAATGATTAAAAGAAGAGAAGATAAACATATGACTATTTATATGTTTATCTATTATCTTTTTTAGCTTTTTCTAAAGTAATAATAACGTACAGCAGCCAAGAGATTCGATAAAACCAAAGATATCGGTAACCGGTGTTAAAATAATATTTCCTGATAACTCAGGGTCTACATTGAATTTATTTAACATCCATAGCACCCAAACACCCGAGAGCGAAGCGACAAGAATATTACCGAAAATTGTAATATAAATAGTTATGGATAACATAAGGTTTCCAAACCCGAAAAAGGTATAGTACTGTGATTTCTTACTATTTTTTACATCTCTTCCAAGCGAACGCCGCGTGTTTCTTTTATATATTTGATTACAAAGAAAATACTTAGCAATGCTGAGACTGTGTATAAACCATAAGCAGCCGCCAAGCCAAAGCTGCCTAGTAATATTGGGAATGTCATAGTAATGGCAAAGTTTGCTAACCATTGCGCACTTGCCGCAATAGCTAAAGCAGCACCACGGATGCGGTTATTAAACATTTCGCCTAATAAAACCCAAACGATTGGACCCCAACTTAAGCCAAAAAACACCACAAATAAGTTAGCCATGACTAAGGCTACTGTGCCTGTCGTATCGCTTAATGCCAACTGACCAGCTTCATCTAAACCACCGGTGCCAAAGATAAAGGTCAGTGCACCTAAGCTAATAAACATGCCAACACTACCGACCAGTAATAATGGTTTCCGACCAATTTTATCTACTAGTGCAATGGCAATAAAGGTAGAAATGATATTAGTTGTACCTGCGATAAGGTTAATAAATAACGATTGTGATTCGTCAAAACCCGCAGCTTGCCAAAGCTCAGCACCATAATAAAATACTACGTTAATACCGACAAACTGCTGGAATACCGACAGTCCGATACCAACCCAAATGATAGGATGAATTTTTTTCTTACCATCAATGAAAATATCGATGATGCTAGGTTTTTTATCGCCTCGTAGAGATTTTTTAACTTCTTCAATTTGCTCATTTTCAACGCCGGTTGCGATGCGTTTAAATATAGCTCTGGCTTCCTCAATCTTGCCTTGAGCAACTAAATAACGTGGTGATTCTGGAATAAATATTACGCCTACTAAAAATAGTACAGCTGGTAGTAACTCTACCCAGAACATCCAACGCCAGGCAGCAATGTCTAACATCAAGATAGCTTCCGAGCCACCAGCCACAGAGGAAATAAGGAAGTTACTTAAAAAAGCAACAAACAAACCAAGTACTATAGCTAATTGCTGCAAAGTAGCTAAACGACCACGTAAAGCCGCGGGAGCAACTTCTGCTATATAAGCTGGTGCTAATACTGATGCAGCACCTATGCCCAAGCCGCCAATCAAACGATAAAAAATAAATTCAGCCGACGAACTTGATATACCCGATCCGAATGCACTAATAGCAAAAATAATAGCAGTAATGATCATGATGGGTTTACGTCCAAAACGATCAGATATCGGTCCTGCCATCAAGGCACCTACAGCACAACCTAGCAGTACCGAGGCAACATTAAAGCCACTTGCTACATCGCTAGCATTAAAGGCGTTACCTAACGCGGTTACTGTGCCATTAATTACACCTGAATCAAAACCAAACAAAAAACCCCCGATGGCTGCTACGGAGGAGATGAATAATACATATAAAAATGAAGTTTGAATTTCTTCAGTGTCGTGTAGTTTTTGAATTGAATTGTCAGGCTCAAGAGCAGTCATCTAATGGTATCCTTTTATTATTTTATTATTTTA
>CAJWZC010000002.1 GCA_913049915.1 uncultured Colwellia sp. | reverse complement strand
ACTCACTATGTCCGATACTCTTCAGTATTGGACATAGTGAGTGTAGTAGTTTAAACTAGCTTCATACGTATACTTCCTCATATAATTCAAATTTTGGTCTTTAACAAATGTCATTAACTAAACCTGTCCCTTTATATCCGCTATATATTGATTTATGTGAATTTGATCTTGAGGATTATCCGCAGTTAGATAAATTATTTTCAGGCAATGAACCCTGGTGGCTAGAACAATTTAACTGGGGAAAAATATTCCTCACCTATATAGGGAGAAATAAATCGGCACATACTTATGACCGATTTAGAAATGACGTTGAACGTTTTCTTTTATGGGCTTTTATTGAAAAGAAAAAACCAATCGACCAATTACGTAAATCAGACTTACTCGAATATGCTGATTTTTGTTGGCAGCCACCCATTACTTGGATCGGCACATCAAATCAAGAACGCTTCAAACTGGCTAACGGTTATTCAACGGCTAATGAGCTTTGGTTTCCATATAAGATTCAAGCACCTAAAAGTCAAAAATCTCAGTATGTACTTGATAAGAAAAAATATCGACCATCACAACAAACACTTTCATCTATGTTCACAGCCATTATTGTTTTTTATAACTACTTAATGGCTGAGGATTTTTGTATTGGTAACCCCGCACAAATTGCTAAGAAGGATTGTCGTCATTTTATAATTGACTCACAAGTTAAAGAAATTAAACGCTTAACGGCTAGCCAATGGCAATATGTTTTAGATACCGCCGTTCAAATGGCTGATGAAAATCCCATGTGTGAACGTAATCTATTTGTTATTGCCTCATTAAAAACCTTATTTTTAAGAATCTCAGAATTATCTGAACGAGAAAATTGGTCACCAGTAATGGGACACTTTTGGCAAGATGATGATGAAAACTGGTGGCTGAAGGTCTTTGGTAAAAGTCGTAAGTTACGTGATATTACTGTACCTATTGATTTTTTACCTTTTTTAGAACGCTATCGTTCCTCCCGTGGTTTATTAGGTTTACCATCAAGTAATGAGAATTCTATCCTGGTAGAAAAAATACGCGGACAAGGTGGCATGACATCAAGACATCTTAGACGTTTAGTCCAGAGTGTTTTCGACCAAGCACATGATAATATGCGTAGATCTGAAGGTGAAAATAAAGCATTAAAATTAAAAGAAGCTTCTGCCCATTGGTTAAGACATACCGGTGCAAGTATGGAAATTGAACGTGGGCGCCCTCTTAAAGATATTTCAGAAGATCTTGGTCATGCAAGTATGGCAACAACCGATACCGTTTATGTCCAAAGTGAAAATAAGAAAAGAGCAGAAAGTGGTAAAAGAAGAAAGGTAGATTAAGAAAAATAAAATATCTCCCCTCTATTTCATATATAGCAGCTAACATCTCTAGCTAAAATAGTGTATTACGTGATTATTTTCTAGTTACAACAGCCAAAAAATAATAAAAATCACGCAGCGTCTAGTTATTATTTGAACAAAACCTCTATAAAGCTCTATAATAAAGGGCTACAGTAAATAATGTCTATTTTAAGTGATATAGAAATTGGCACTAAATAACCGATTCAGGTAGTAAGTATATTTGCATAGCTATAGTTTTGTTTAATAAACATCGTTTATTCGTTAAATTATAACTAAACTAATAATTTAAAATGGATGTAACTTTTTAACATTCAATCATCACAGCTTATAACTCAGAAATTAAACATAAGTCCCCTTTTAACTTAGACTTTCAGTTACCACTTATATAAATTAGTTAAATTATCATTGTAATAATTAATGAGTTTTATCAATCTGACTGTTCTGAGTTTTTCATGTTCGAGTATAATTTTAGATGTGTTAATTTTTAAATAGAAACGGACTGTTATGATGAGAACAATCCGTTTAGTTATTATAATAACTGTTTGGCACGTTCTAAATGATCATCTCGCGTTCAGATATTATTTTATTGGTTTTTTGAATAGAAATGTAAATCTATCAGAATTACCCGTAACCGATTTACGCCCTACTTCGTAACGTAATTCGTCATCAGCTTTGTAATGAATAGTTGAGTAATCAACAAACTCAAAACCAGCAGCTTGAACTTCTTTGATGACTAATACGGGATCTATTCTACGACCATTTTCGTCATTTTCTTTTTGCATATGACGACGAGTATGATCAACAATACCGTAAATTCCACCAGGTTTTAATGCCTTTATTGCTTCTTGATTCACTTTAGTACGTGTAGCTAGTGATAAATTATGGTAATTACGAAATGTTAAAACGGCATCAATATTTTTTACATCAAAATCAATATTTGATATATCGTAACGTTTTTCTTCTATGTTACGTTCAAACGTCGACTTTTTACTTAATCTTTTTACTTTATCAAAACCATCCTTACTTAACAGATCTTCTGCTCCAATCGCTACATAAAGTAGACCTTTCTCTTTTAGAGCGGGAGCAAGTAAAGTGGTATACCAACCGCTACCTGGGATTAATTCAAGTACACTCATGTCTGACTGTATACCTAAAAATTCAAGGGTTTGTACTGGCTTGCGATTACGATCGCGTTCTTTATCTTTATCAGAACGATGTTCTGATTTCATTGCGACTTTAATATCTTTACTAAAATTTTCAGCTTGTACAAATCCAGCTGAAAAACTACAGCTAATAAGTAAAGGAACTAATATTTTACGCATTTTTTGTTCACTCCAAATGGTTATAATTCATATTATTAAAATTTTTTATTATAGAATGACAAATAAAAAACAACCTTATTTTATCAGTAAACGAAGCTGTGAATATCACAAATCATAGCGAAATTTATGTAAAGTAGTAACAAATTATGTCTCTTTCATTATTTATTACTCGGAAAAATAAGTTCTAAAAGGGCTTTAAAATTAGAATCGCCAAGCGACTAAGTTATATTAGTTATATTAGTTATATTAGTTATTATGGTGATAAACGATAAGATATTTTAAAAGATAACTACCAATCTTCATTTTCACAATAGCTAATTACTTGATTCGCAATTGAATATGAAAAACCTTTAGAAATCAAATGGCGTAACGCTTTTTGTTTCAACTTTAATTCTTTAATAGGCTCTTCACCAAACTTTCTTATTTTTAGCGTTAGCGCTTTATCAAAATAGTCTTCTTCGGTTGTCTCTATGGCACTAACGCATTCATTAATTGTTTGCGATGAAAAACCTTTGGCATAGAGTTTTTCTTTTATTTTATTAGGGCCTATATTTTTCTCAGTCAAACTCTCCATTAAACGTTGTGCATACCGAAGATCATTGACAATATCTCGCTCTATTAAATAATCTAGAGCTAGTTCATTGAATTGTTTATCGTCTTTAAATAATAGATTAGATTTTTGTATTAATACTTTAGCCGAGTAATCACCATACCTTTCAATCATCCACTGCATGTATGATTTAACGCGTTCATAAGTAATTACTTGTGGTTTAGCATCTTTTTTTGCATACATAGTAACGTTAAACCCTATTTCTTAGTATCCGAACTCTGTAAATAATGAGACTTAGCTGTCTAATTCTAATGTATGACACCATTTACATGCATCAAGAAACGCTTGTTGTAGTATCTCTTTACTAATAGCATCAGTATTCATAAGTTGATGGGTATTTTCATTCTTGTCTGAAATAAGTGCCGTTGTTAATTCTAATAGATGACCTACCTCCCCCTCTTTCGCTGCTAATACTTTTTCAATCGGTTTACCCAATGGCATCGTTTTGATAATTTCAGTAATCGGCATAGATAAAATAACCTCAATAGAACTTAGTAAACCTGTCATAAAGGAGTATTAACGTACCAAAGAGAAGTTATTTTGAGTACTAAGAGATTGCATCATTCGGGCAGTAATTAATGACTGTTTACATATTTCATCAGCTTTATCTGACGTTAAATTCGATAAAACTAAAATAGCGATTAGCTGTCTTAATTTTTCTTCACCTAAATATGTAGTAGCTTGTTTTAAAAACTCTATTTCAATATTTGTACCTGTTGAAACGTTATTTACCATTTTTAGTACTCCTATAGTTAAATTAACGTCTTGGCTAATAATGTGTAATACCTTTTCAAAATCGAGTATGTTGTTCGACGTTTCAACAAGTAACTGTATCATCATCTATTTTAATGTTGTTAAGTTTTGTCCTTCAATTATTTCAGTTTAGTGATAAAAATAGTCCTGAAAATAATTAAAACCGACTTCGACAAGTGTTTGCTGTTGATTTCTAGTCTCTACGCGTTCGGCTATAATGCTTATGTTGAAAGCTTTCATTCGGTTAACCGCAGGTTTCAACCGTTTAGTATTGATTTCTTCTATATTAACTTTAACTATATTGATATATGGAAAGAGTACATCCCAATGAATTGCTAAATCATATTTTGTGAGGGCTATCTTATAGCCATGGTCATGATAATATTTAACAATTTTAACTAAATTTTTTGATGGTTTTATATTACCTACCAATTCAATAACAATTAATTCTTTATCAAAAATTAAGGGGAATTTATTAATTAAATTACTTTTAGTGAAATTGATAAAAGCTAATTTACCCATACACAAAGTTTTAATATCACCTTGAATATAGTTTTGAATGATAAGTTTAGAGCTAGCAATATCTTGATCAATTTCAGGAAATTTATTTCTGCACTATCCCTAAAAAATAGTTCATAGCCAATAGTTTTTAAATGCCTATCAAGAATTGCTTGTCGAGCATATATGTTTTTTTCATTTCTAAGCCTAGTTATCTTTGCTTATTTAATTATATCGTTATGTGTCTTATTTGTTGATATAAAATTTACTTATTTTATAAATATTCTTCACTATATATTTTGTTTAGAAGCGAGTTCATCCACTGACTTTTTAACAAAATCATATTGATGATAATCTCCATCAACAATATCATTGTCTATTTTTACTATGTCTAAATCAATGGTGCGTGGACCATTTTTATTGCTAGTCCGTACTCGGCCTAATTGTGTTTCTATATTTTTTAAATAGGCTTTTAGATCAGTCGCATTAAGAGTACAAGTAAATGAAAATGCGGTATTAATAAAGTCTGCCTGTTCGATAAACCCCACTGGTTTGGTGCGAAGTAATGTCGCACTATTTACCTGTGCATCAATTTTCTTAAGTTGCTCAAACGCTTGCTTAATATGTGTTTCAGCATCAATGTTTGAGCCAACAGCAACAATATAAAACGGCATTAAGCAAAACGCTCAGCAGTAATTGAGACACTTTTTGCGTAACGTAAGGCTCCTGGTTTAGCTACTTTTAACTTCGCGTGTAAGACACCATCAAAGGAAAGAATCAAGTCGAGTAGTATACCTAGTAGTCGTTCAATGGTGTTATAACTAGAATCGAGCACTATCGCTAAAATCTCTTTATTAATGGTACGGTAGTTAACGCAATCTTCGATTTCATCAGACAACATAGCCTTAGATATATCTGCGTCAATCCAGTAATCGATAATAAGCTTTTGTTTGTTCTTGCGCTCTTCTTCGGTGATACCAAGAATAGTATAAATCTCTAATTTTTCAACATATATGGTGGACATTTTAGGTGACTCCCTCCGTCTATTTGTAATGTTTGTCCCGTAATTGAATTATTTTCTGATAAAAATTTAATGGCTGAATATAAGTCAGCTAATGGAACTTTACGCTGTAAAATATTGATGTCTTTATTATCTATTTGCATAGCTGAATCCGTCGCATCTAAGACAAAGCCAGGTGCTATGGCATTAACTCTCACCATCGGCGCGCATTCTATTGCGGCTAACTCAGTTAAGGTTTCTTGGGCTTTCTTTGAAATGAAATAAGCCGATTTACTGGTATAACGATGTGATAAGTTTGCATCTGAAATATTAATAATCTGGCATGGATTATTTTGTTTTACTAGCGCCTGAATCAGTAACCAAGGGCTAGTAAGATGAATATTAAGGTTACTTTGAATTTGCCTTAACGTTGATTCAAGCAATGAAGATTGTTCAAACACTGAGGCATTATTTATTAACAGTTCAATATTAGGCACCTGCGAGAGTAGTGCTGAAAAACGTTGTCCAATCGTTGCAGGATCATCTAAATTTGCTTGCCACAATACTACCTTGATATTAAAAGTTTCTAACTGCACTTTTAATGTTAATGCGGCAGTTTCGGATTGATTGTAATGCAGGACAATATTTTTACCGCTTTTGGCAAACTCTTTATTAAGGAACGCGCCGATACGCTTTGCTCCACCAGTTACTAGTACCCACGCTTTACTATTCATCAATCTCTAATCAACTGTAAAAATTCAGCACGAGTATCTTTGTATTTTAAGAATGAACCGAGCATACATGAGGTCTTCATTTCAGAATTTTGTTTTTCAACACCGCGCATACGCATACATAAATGTGATGCTGATATAACAACACCAACACCTTTAGCACCGGTAACGTCCATAATGGCATTGGCTATTTCTTGTGTTAGATTTTCTTGGATTTGCAAACGACGTGCAAACATATCCACGATCCGAGCTAGTTTAGATAAGCCAAGTACTTTACCGTTGGGGATATAACCAATGTGACAGAGGCCGGTAAAAGGTAACATGTGGTGTTCACATAACGAGTATAATTCAATGTTGTTAACCACTACCATTGAATCACAATCTGAGCTGAATAAGGCGCCATTAATAACGGTATCTAAATTTTGTCCATAGCCTTGTGTTAGAAAATTCAAGGCTTTAGCTGCTCGTTTTGGTGTATCGACTAAACCCTCCCGGGTTAAATCTTCACCTATTTTTTCAATAATCGATTTAAAGTCTTGTTCCACTTTTAACTACCTGTTTATTATTAACTTGATTTGTATTACAAAAGCCGTGCTATGAGAACTAATCTGATTACTATAATAGCTAAACGAATTATTTATACTTAATAATTTACCCTAAAGCCCTTAATTTTCAAGTTCTTATTTTAAATTCAAACTATTTAGCGCCTTCGATACTGTGATATTGGTAGAAATGAAGCTGAATTTAGTAATAGTGCAATAGCTAGTATGGTATTAATGTGATCGGCCATATTAATATCATACTAGCTAATCATATGGTGAATTTATCTGTTGAAGTTTCTATTATTCTAATTCTTTCATGCCCTTTAATATGTAGATAATCACCTTGTTTTAGCGTGAGCTTATTATCATTAAAATATTCGATTACAGTATAACTAGATCAAACTATCACCCATTAATTTTTAGTTTGGTCATAGCTCTGTCTATAACTAAACACATGACTCTTTGACACTACTGGCTCAATTATTAGCTTTTATGTCGTGCTAATATATTCAAATATTTTATCTGATATTTCTACTAGATATAGCTAAATATATTGGTCACTAACGTGCTCCTTTCCATGACAGCATATAAAATATCGAACTATGTTTCAGCCAGTTTTTTATATCCTAATATTTTGCTTAGGTAAATTTCTACAGCTATAAAAGCAAAAGGAACAATCGAGGCAATAAATAAAGACAACCAAATGACGAGTGACCATTTCTCTTTATTTGATACTATCAAAGATAATACAAGGTAGAGCATGAATAATACGCCATGAGCCATACCTAATTGAAAAATAAAATCGCGACTGACTAAACCAAGGGTAACACTTAATATTGATAAAAAAGATAAGCCTTCTAAAAGACTGATGACACGAAAAAATTTAAGCATGAATAGAACCTGTAAAATCTAAAACCGTATTATCCTGTGGTCAGAGCATTGGGTCAACTTTATCACGTTAACATTGTATTTTTGGGATATCTCGCCATTGGCTAGTATACTGTGGGCTTAAAAATTCTCGTCGCATTTGCCATCTTTCATGATGTCCTTCAGCAGCTAATCTTAATGTGCTATTTCCGTATCTATGATTCACATTATCTAAACATTGCATTAGATGACTATTAGTATGATCAGGGATAAATAAATCGGGTTGTATAAACGCTTTACTACTTAACTCTATGGCACCAACGCCGCAACGATAGAACCCTACCCCAGTACTGTATATAGAATCAATAACTCGGTTGATCGCGTTCGCTATTTCACAGCTATTATCAGTAGCCATAATAAAGGGATAAACAATGCTTTGTTTGTAATAGTATTGATCATGTGGCGAGCTAGAAGCAAATATCATTAACTTTTTAATGAGAGAATTTTGTCTCCTCACTTTATGGGCAACAATCGAGGCATGTGTTACTAATGCCCCACGTAATTCATTTTTTGTGGTAATACGCTGACCAAAACTTCGCGTTGAGAAAATCTCCTTTTTTGGTGATTTTACCTGGTCCCAAGACAAGCAACTAATACCGTTCAATTCATTTACGGTTCTTTGGGTCACTACACTAAACTGTTCTCGTATATGCTGAGGGTTTTGTCTTGCTAATTGTGTAGCATTGTTAATGCCATCAAACTTTAACCGCTTGGCTATTTTACGGCCAATACCCCATACATCTTCTACATCCATACGATTTAGAATTTCATCTCTACTTATTTGGCTATCAATGACCGCTACACCATTAAAGCCTGATAGCTTTTTGGCCGCATGGTTTGCTGCTTTGGACAGTGTAGCGGTTTCACCAAAACCGACACCAACAGGAAGTCTGGTCTCTTTCCAAATAGCCTTTCTTATTTTCTGTCCGTATTCATGCCAATCCTTTATAGAGCTTTCATAATGGTCAAAATATAAAAATGATTCATCAATTGAGTAGATATATTGGTTATCACAAAATCGACTCATTACATTCATCATTTGATCACTTAAATCCGCATACAACTCATAATTTGAAGAACGAACAACCACACCATGCTGCTCAAGCAGTGATTTCACTTGAAAGTAAGGTATAAATTTTGGAATACCAAGGCGTCGGGCAATCGGACAAACAGCGCAAATACAGCCATCATTATTGGTTAAAACAACAACAGGTTTATTGCGTATGCTTGGGTCAAAGACCTTTTCTGCACTAGCGTAAAATGATACCGCATCTACTAAAGCATACATGCAGCAAGCTCTGGAGACTTATGATGTAGGCGAATAGAGCGAGTGACAACACCTTCTAATGAAAACTCATCTTCAGGGGTAATTGATACCGGGACAAAATCATCCGAGGCAGATAATAGTCGAGCTTTTTTTTTATCAATTAATTTACAAACAAAGCAGCCATTATAATTAGCCACAATAACATCGCCATTTTTCGCTGTAAGCGATCGATCTACAATCAGAATATCACCATCAAATATTCCTATCCCTTTCATTGACTGACCTGAAGCTTGCCCAATAAAGGTAGCATTAGGATTTTTTATGATTAATTGATCAAGTGATAAGCCTAATTCTTTATATTCTGCTGCTGGAGATTCAAAGCCAGAGATACCGGCTTCAGCATATATTGGAATAACTTTCATATAAAAACCCACTACACTGTAATTAAATACAGTATAGTGCGGTTTACTTAATTTATGAAGCAATGAAGTATATTAATAGTAAATAAAGTCTTTAAATTTTTTATTATATCTTTTGAATGGGTGTAAAAATTTATCTAAATAATAATAATTTGATTAAGTTCAGTCTTTATTTTTTTACTGAACTAAGATTCATCAAGCTATATAAAATCTATCATCGGTTAGGCTTTTCTTGAGGTTATATATTATTTATAACGATACCTATAGGTAACGCGTGACCACTATTGTTTCCTACAAACGTTGTACATCATAAGGTACAGCGATTTTTATAGATTTAATCGTGAGCAAGCAATTAGTCCTAAAAAACCTATAGCAATAATTACTAAGCTGAATTTTTTAAAACGGAACTGACTTGAGTTTATATTTACAGTAAACATTATAGTTTTACTTATCTGTTGATTAAAATTTCAGACATTAGCATATAACCACGTAAGTGCCTCATTACGTTCAGTGAAGACTTCAATATTTAAAGAAGTAGAGCTTGGGATTGACGCAGAAAATTCAGCACTCATTTTGGCTAATTTATTGGGAGAAAATATAGCTATTTTATCTATTCTGTCTAAGGTGCCAAATTGAATAAGTGCATCAAGTTGTGTAGAGTAGGAATTACTTTTATTAATGAGTAGTGAAAAGCAATGACTAAAAATTGATAATAAGTAATGATGAATCTCATCTACCATTTCGAGATTAATGTCTACGCCACTATCAACAATAATTTCAGCAAGGTCATCACTTAAAACGCAAATCTTTGCAAACGATATTTGGTATACTTCCATATATTTATCTTAGTCCTTTAACTTTACTTCTTAGATACCTACAATCTTAGTATAGTCAATTAAGTTGTTCGTGTTAATATATTTTAGATTACTTCTAATAGGTTTTATTTTTAACACTATAACTTTACTGATAAAAGTATCTATTCCGGCTTACCAATTCATTGGATCTACCTTGTAGTAGTTAGTCAGTTGTTTATATAGTGCAGGATGTTCTAGTGAAAATTGTTTTGATTTTTCAAAAAACACTTCACTCACTACAGCAAAAAATTCTGCCGGCTCAGTAGCACCATAATAATTAAATATTGAGGGTGTGCCAGTTGCAGCTTGCTTTTTTAAAATTTCAAATTGTTGAGAGAATATGTGAGACCAACATTGATAACTTTGGTCTTTACCTAAAATAGGCGAACCATTAGCAGTACCATTTTCTTGATCAAGTTGATGAGCAAATTCATGAATTACTACATTGTGACCATCATTAGGTAGCTCCGCGCCATATAGGCTATCTTGCCAAGATAAGACTATTTTACCAAAGTCCCATGATTCACCTGATAAAGCGATTTTTCTGGTAGACTGAGTACCATCAGCACTACGTTGATTTTGCTCTTTAATAAACGCGCTTGGGTAGACTAAAATTGTTTTTAACTTAGGGTAATAATCTGTTTTTCGATTGAGCAACAGTAAACATGCTTGAGCAGCAATAGTAATTTTTATTTCATCGGTTATTTTAACGCCATTGCAACCAATAAATTCTTTCTCTGTGATAAATACTTGAATATGTTGTTTTAGCTGAAGCTGCAGATCAGTAGGCATCTGCCTGAAATAAGGCATACGTTGCTGAATGATTTTTCGCCATTTTTTTTTGAACGGTAAGCTTCTAACCTTATCGCGTTTATATTCACGCACATAGGGTTTAGCCATCATATAGCCAATAATTGCGATACCAATAAATAGCGGCAAAAGAATAATCAAAATAACTTCCTGAATTCAATAAGCACAATGATACCAATGTATTAAAATAATGAGCTTTACTGATATCTTGGTACAGGAGATATAAATTTCAAGCCATAATAATTTATTAGCTGATAAAAAAGTACCTAAGGGTAGCCTCCTTTCTTAAATAATTTACTAAGAGTGTTAGCGGGAATAAGTTCACTGTAGGTATAGTGTTATGACTTATTTAAATGTTGTACTTAAGCCATCTATTAACTTGGTACTTTTATTAACATCAATACGGCAAAATATTACTCCTTTTATAGTACTCAGTCAGTAAAGTATTATCTCATGCTGTTATACAAACCTTGTTAGAATATAAATATGATCTAGCGATATTCTTTGTATTAAATAAAATGCCTAGCGTCACTTCAACTAAGTTAGCTCAATTAGAGTTAGTTATTGTTTATCTAAAAGAAAGTTTCCCTGGTAGTCCTAAAGAATTAATCTTAAGCCAACTCAAAGGCTTTGAATATATTAATATTAGTGACAGTAGTACATTTGTTATGAACACGAATGATACAAGACAACATCAGCCTAGAAGCATTAATAAAAGTACAAACGTATTTTATCAATACCAAACTAGTCGTACAAGGTATTGGGATTTGCGTAGTAGATCGCTTTAGCGCCAAAGGAAATTTATCAGACAATACGGCTATCGCGTCATTTAGTCCACCCAAAACATTCCCTGTCAAAGCCTTGTATCTTGAAAGGAAAAGTAAGCGAAGAGTTTCTTACTTATTTAACTACTGAGTTTGCTAATAAGACGACTTAATTAGTAGTAAATTATTCAATTAATCAGCTAGCTATCAAACAAAAAAGAGTACAAATAAACATTATATTAGTACTCTTTTAATTTGAACAAGCTACTGATAGTGTTATCTAATAAGCTTCTGCAACCGCTTCCTCTACTAAGTTAACAAGCTCTTGATAGCCAAAGACAACCAAAGGTTTTCCATTAACAAAAAACTGTGGTGTAGCGCGTACTTGTAACGTTTTACCGTCTTGAATATCTTGCGTAATAATTTTAGCGACTTTACTACTTTGCCAATCGCTATCAAGTTTTTCATGGTCTAGTTTTAAAGTTTTTATACCCGCTAAAGCACTGGTTGGATTTGATATATGATGCTTAACCCAACGTTCTTGATTAGTAAATAATAATTCAAGGGCTGACCAGAATTTTCCTTGTAAATGGGCCGCCTCTAGCATTTTAACAACATCTTCAGAGCCTTGGTGTAATGGTGCATAACGCATAACAACGTTAACCTTACCCTGATACTTCTTAACTAGATTATTAAGTAATGGATAAAATTGACTACAGGTACCACACGCAGGGTCAAAGAACTCGACAATAGTGACTTGCGCTTGTTTGCCACCTTTAGTTGGCGCATTCATACGTTCTAATGCCGGTAATTTTTCACTCGCTATTGTTGAGGGTTGTTTACTTTTGTATACCCCAACCGCAGCAATAAAGATAATAGTTATAAATACTGTAACGCCGATAAAAAGAGTTTTATTAGTCATGATTCTTCCGAGTAAATATCCTAGTTAATGATCGACTTTTCTGTGTTTTTGATGAATGATTTTTTAGTTAATACCAGTAACACCCCTAAAAGAGAAAAGGTCATTAACGACATCACTGGAATATTTAAAAAGCCGAGTAAGGTTAAGTGTGTTTCAGTACAGGGTACGCCAAATGTACACGGTTGTGCTGCTTCAGGGATAATACCAGCAACCACCAATACATGAAATAACGCAAAAAACCAACCAAATAATACTAAAGGCATAGCGTAGCGAATAACGCTAATATCAAAAGGGAATAATGCTAAAGGCAACATAATCACTAAGGGGTAAAGCGCAATACGTTGATACCAACACAATACACAAACCGGTAACTGCACTATTTCGCTGAAAAATAAGCTTATTAACGTACCACTTGTCGCTAATATCCATGCGACAAACAGTAAATTCCAACTGTACTTAGGGTAAGTATCTGCTATTTTTATACTTTTCATTTGCCTTTATCTATCCAATATAAATGAGTGTTGATTGTACCTAATTTTGATAGCTGTTATCTGTAGGATTTTTAGTCATTTTAGAGAAGCTAATAAATAATTTTTTTAAGTCAGGTGTTTAACGCCTAACTGTATAACCTGCAGATATTTAGGTACGGTTGAAACAGCCTCACTAAATTTTTTTGAGGATAACGAGTTATTTTCTCCCTACACTAAAGGTAGTTGAAGAAGTGTTATCAATAGTATCGATATTTTCAAGTTCATTATCTTCAATTATGTACTGTCTCCTGATATTTAAGAAAGTTTAACTTAGCAATATAAAGCTTTTTAGTCTCTTTTACTTTGGTAAGCGCGATGGCTTTTTTTATTGCATTTTGGGACGACACTAACTTGCCTTGCATGTAATAGACTTTCGCTAACGCTAAGAAAAATTCATGTTGCTCATCATCAAGGTCAATGGCTTTTTTATAATGCTGCAAGGCTTGCTGATAGGATTTACTAAAATATGCCTCATTCCCCAATAAAGCATGGTAATAAGGATTTTTCACCCTAACCTTGTGAATATAATCTTCAATGGGTTGTGCCTCACTTATACGTCCTTGCGTATTGAGTAACAAGGCTAAATTACTTAATGAAGTAAGGTTCTCCTTATTTAAACTAATGGCGTGACTATACACTTTTTCAGCCATGTCATACTGACCAGAAAATTTATACAGAATACCTAGATTACCCCAAGCTGATGAAAAATCATTATCAGTGAGCGTTGCTTGTTTAAGATATTGATAGGCTAACGGATAATTATGATCGATTAGCGCGTCGGCACCTTTATTGTTATAAAACATAGCTAATAAGGTCTGTTTAGTGATTATATGTGAAGGGAAGCTCTTCTTAGCTACAAAAGGGTCAAAGTCTATTTTTGTGGTTTTATTTCCCCATACAATACGCCTATTAACATCCTCACTTTCTTTTACTAATAAATTTACATGACCCGTTAGTAAGTTATATTGCCCATTACGCACCCAGTACTCAGGTACTTCCACTTCTTGAAAACTAATATTCATACCAGCTTCATCAGCTAAGGCATAGGCTAAAATGGTAAGTGACATGCAATTGGCTACCTTACCATGGTAAACCTGACTTGCAGTGATATTGGCGTTACCATCATAAGTTAACGCAATATTCTCGTCATTAAATAGGTGTTTAAGTAAAGTATGGGCTTTTTTTTGAGCGGATAAGTTATTAATCAACTTAACTTGAACCATAGCGCGCATTTCATTATCAAGCTGGAATATTTCTTCTTCGGTTTCGATATGAATGGGATTTAAAGAAATATATTCACTATCTAAATATAAGTTTATTCGTGGGGTAACTGGGATGATATAGGTGGTTTGATTGCTTTGACAAGCAAGCAAAAGCGGTAAGTACAGTAAAAGGCTGTAGAATCTAGTATTCATGAACACTCCAACAGAACGAGGAATGATTTTAGCCTATGACAAATATCAATAACTTACTACTTAGATAGCTCACTATTCATATTTGATTACAATTTATACATAAAATTAACTCACCTGTTTTCTATGTGTATCTTGGAACTTGTAGCCTAAGGTATCACGAAACTTGGGCTGTTATCTCTCACCCTTACCTAAAAAATAAACTAAGCGTAAGCTGGTATTCTGATCTGAAGTATTCGCGTTGGTACTGTAATAAAAGCGCCAATCTAATTGTAAAGCAAAATTACTATAAATTTTATAATGTGCGCCTACACCAGCATTAACTTGAAATCTTTTAGTCTCAATTTCTCTTGCCCACAACGTTTCACCAAAGCCTGCTGTTAGATAGGGTCTGATATTACTTTCGCTATTAAAATAGAATTGACTGTCTAAACTATAGTTCTCATAGTTGATTTTGGTGGGTGTTAAACCGTCAGTAAACTTGCCTTTAGAATAAGTGACCCTACTTGAAAATTGGCGGGTAAAATATAAACCTAAGCTGTACTCAGTGGTTGTGTCACCTTTAACGTCCCATAAATCATCTAGCTGTGCTTGACCAACGCCATAACTAACACCAATGATACCAGTATCAATAGGATCATCAGCTCGTGTTGATCTTTTGATTTTCTTAGACGTGTAATGTCCGCCATCACCTAATTGCAATGACATAGTAAAGTTAATTTGGCTGTCTGTTTGACCTGAATTACCGTAAGGTATTTCATTGAAACTTACAAAACCGGTACCGGCCCTGATAATTTCTTTATTAAACATATTATTAATGCCAACACTCATACTATCAACGGGGTCGAGAAAGAATAATGCAGTGCTACCAAGAATACTTGAGCCCCACACGTCACCACCATCTTCTCTAATATCCATTTCAATATTGAAAGCCCATTCACCGTAGGCCCAACCGAGTACAGGCGTAATAACAATATCCTGAATGGAAGGTGTTTCAGCAAAGGCTTCAATGCCATATTCCCAGTAGAAAGTTGACATAAGGGTTGAGTATATGAATGAATCCCATTGGCGATAGCCTGACTTACGGGCTACTTGATAATAAACACCACCAAAATAAGGATGACCTACAAGGTTTAACATACCAGTATCTCTGTCCCATACCGGACCAGATTTCAGGTTGTCAGTCCATTTATTAAAAACGCCTTCTTCTTTATCCCAATTCGAGATATCTTCAGGTAACAAGGCAATTAAACCGATAACACCAAAACCGTAAGCAAAAATAGAACGTGTTTGTGACCAAAGTCTTTCGCTATCTTCACCATTTTGTGGCGAAAATATTGATAATTGATAGGATGATTGAAAAAAGTCAGGTGTTGGTGTTAAATTTTCAAAGCGACTATTAGTTGTCATTTCGCGATAAATTTCATCTAGGTTTTCTGTGGTAATTGCGGGATTAAGTTCAATTTTACTTGTTATCTGGTTTGACTCACTAGAATGTTGGGGCGTTTTTTCTTGAGCAAATGATTGGTTAGGTAATAAATAATATATTGTGAATAATACAGCTAAAGTAATACATTTGAATGGATTAATATTTATTTTATTAGTGTTTTTATTCATTTTCAGAATAGTCACGTACAAGTCCTTAAGTATTAACACTGTTCGATCACTTGATAAGAAGTGCTCACTTGGCTATTTTTATTTTTAAACACAGTAAAACAAAAATCCGCTAACCTTTCGATTAGCGGATTCTTTAAATGTGGCGGTGAGATAGAGATTTGAACTCTAGAAGGGCTACAAACCCTTGCCGGTTTTCAAGACCGGTGCTTTCGACCACTCAGCCATCTCACCAAGTTACTTTTGAGACATATTTTACTACTTCTCAAAAGTGGGCGAATTTTAAATAGTAGGGGTCTATTTGTAAAGCGTTAAATGCATTATTTATTAAATAAATTTATACTTGCATACAAAAAGAACACTTTTAAAGAAAATCGCTCTGAATACTATCACTTTAACCTCATAGCAGTAAAACTAAAGTATCTTCATTATTTTTAGTCATATTTTACTGTAACTAAATTTATAGTATTAAATTATAAAAAAATCTTTAACAAACCAAAAATACTCATACCAAACACAACAACAGCTAAGGTGTTTTTCATTAAAAGACTAAAGACTATGGTTGCTATTCCTGCAATTAAAAAGGGGCTAGTAATAAAATCACCACTACTCTCTTGATGCCCTAAAAAAACGATCGGTACCCACATAGCTGTCATTACAGAAGGAGCTGTATAGCTCAGTACTCTTTTTACTTTTGGGCTAAGTTCAAAAGGTACAGTTTTCGAAAAAAAGAAGAATCTGCAGAAAAATGTAATGAATGACATACCTAATAAAGACAACCAGAAATTATTCATTAATTTTTTCCTTCTTTTGATAGTTATCATTAGTTAAGTAACCACAAAACATACCAATAAAAGTTGCGACAATCAGCGCATACTCTTCTATAAATATTGAAAGTATAATGGCACTTAAACCACTGGTAACAACAGATACTAAAGTAGATCTATTGTTAATACTTGGGATAACTATGGCAATGAATGTCGCCGCAATGGCAAACTCAAGTCCTAAGTGCTCTAAATTAGGAATGTACTGACCCGTAACGATGCCTGCAAAGGTTGAAATATTCCAGATAAGGTAAAATGTAATGCCGGAGCTTAGCGCGTAAACCGCACTAAAGCTTTTATGTTTTGCCATATAAGCACATGTTACTGCGAACATTTCATCTGTTAGAAAAAAGGCGATACTGCAACGTAGACTTAAAGAGCTTTTGCTAACGTGTTCTCTAAATACTGCTGAATAAAGTAAATGCCGGGAACTGATAACAAATGTTGAAGAAAACATTGAAGATAAAGAACCGACAGAGCCCATAATAGTCAGTGAAGCTAATTGTGCTGCGCCAGCAAATATTAACAAAGACATTAACTGAGCTTGTAAAGGCGTGAGGCCTACCGTTATTGCTAATGAACCACAAAGTACTCCCCAAGGTACCGTAGCGAGTGCAAGAGGGAAAATATCGAGAACCCCCCTATTCATTATTTTAATATCGCGTGAGACGGACTCTGTCACGACAACAGTTCTACTTGGCATATAACATTCCTTCAATTTGTTTAACGATTGTAAAGGGTAACCGTTATTAGTTCTTGTACAAAATTTCCTGTTTTGAAACTTACTTGCCGTAATACCTAGCGTTTTATATAGGTGTTTATTGAAATGACTCGAATAATGAAAACCACAGTTAGTTACAAAAATAACGAGCTTTACGCTAGCTTTAAGGTATGTTTTAGCTTTTTTTAATCTCCCTGTATTTGGTAACAATAAGGAGCTAAATAAAATATTCTTTAAATTATCGGATAAAGTAATATTTACTTAGGCCAGCGATCATAGACAGTTTTTTAACGATATATCTTCCTCTAGATAGAGGTCTAAATATTCTTTTAACCGAATGAACTTTTTTTTGCTGTCTAAAATATCTATTGAGACATGATGAAGTGAGGCAATGAGAAATGTCTTAAAGTTAACATTAAACCATACAGAATAGTTTCTGTTAGTGATTTAGAGGCATTATTATTTACTTGATTAAAAGGTCATCTTAATTATTCAGTGAGTAAATGATCGTTAATTACAGATCAACTGAAATATGGAACACACTTTTTCTCTACGTAGAGAACAATACAAATGTTTTAAAAATGATCTAGCAAAGGATACATAACCAGATACTTTCAGGTATAGCATACTCCCTGGTATTTACATCATTAACATTGACAATGGTAAATTTAGATTTTTCCTTTATTTTATTATCCATAGCTAACAAGTAAATTTTTTTCATATAAAAACAGTACAATATCTCTATAATTTTTACATGTTTTATAACGAGAATTCTACGTTCTTAATCGACAAAAAGGTGCTGTATTAATAACCGAAAAAAATAAACGTACAAAGCGATCCATTAGATAATTTTGTACGTTTAATTTTTCAATTAAGTTGTTGAGTCGTTAGTAAGTAAGTTTCATTATCAAAATGTAGACTTAATGGTAACGGTCATAAACTTATTTGACTAAGTGATAGATTCAGAAGTTACTTTTACGTATTCATAACTAAATGCTCTAATTTTTCTTCCTGAATTAGCAACAAACTCTACCGTTGTTGAACGAGGTAATATTAATACGGCCTCGTATTCCTCACCAATTAAAAAAGTGTCAGGTCCACATACTAGGTCTTGGGTTAATTTGATCCGCATTTCTACTCCGCTTTATTAGATTATTTATCAGACTATACCATTATTTTAGGTAAAAATGAGTACAAACACTATATTGATAGATTTCTACAGTAATTATCAGAAAATATAGCTTATATTATAGCGAAACATCTCGGTATATCATTACAATAGATAGCTTAGACAGCAAAAGTATCTTGATAATCAAAAACCAAGTCATAACAGTTTATTTTCAACACCGATATTGTTCCTATATAGTCATCACCTACATATAACTATCTTTAGGATAATTATATGTAGGTGATTTTTTACAAGTGACAGTGTTTTCTCATCAGGTATCACATAAGATAGGGCCTTAACATTTAGTAAAAGTTAATGCTGTACTTCAACTAGCATACCTTGCCTTGTTATGAAGTTATGCTAGCGATTGCAGTTAATTGTGCTTCATTTACGGCATTGTCTATAAACAAAGAACCATCATCTTGTTAAATAGCTTTTGGCTATATAGTCATAATAGCTTCACAGCTACCACATTTGCTATTGGGATAACCCAAAATTAGTACCCAAACCAGTGACTACAATTACAGTTTTCTATTTGATGCATAGGCAAAGCCCACAGGTATTCATTAGACAAAATTTGCTCTACCCTTAATAACAACGTTGAAATATATATCATTAATACTGTGCGGTTATAAACCTTGTTTATTAAGTGCCTAATTCAACTAGTGAATCTATAAATCCTTTTATTCGTATCACTTAAATTACTTTGGCGTATATGGCTGAGTGACACTAATTATAAAAAGTAGGATATTAGTTCTTAAGTTATAAAATATAATTGAGAGGATAAACACGATAAAAAAGTCTACATGGCATTAATTATGGGAACAAAATTACTGTTAATTGATGGTTAATATCTCATCGGTTTTGCGAAAGGCTATCGAGTCTAGAATCCGCGCGATATGCTAACGAGTAAAAGTAGATGGGACATTTAGAATACAGTGCCATGTTGATGGACTTAAATAAACTAGATATAGCCGTTAAAGGGCTTTTTTTTGATAAGAAAGCGATATAATAATTAGCTTTCCATCATTTATTCTAGACATGCATTATTGATTTCCTACAAATAAAAATAATCGTACGTGATAAATTTTTCAACAATTAGCTCAATTAATCTATGATAATACGTATAGAGATTAACATTTATTACTATAGCTATTGAGCGCTAGCCCTATATTGCCTACAATAGCGCACTTTTTATTTACAACAGGTCAGCAACATGAGTGACACTAAACCACAACCAACTTTACCCGATCGTCTTTCGGGTGATTCCCGCAGCCCATATCATGTAGCAGAAGTATTCGAACACGAAATTGGGATTTTTCTCAACAGTAAAGAGCGTTTCGATGTTGAAGAGTATTGCATTAGTGAAGGCTGGGTAAAAGTACCGTCTAAAAAAGCATTAGACCGTCGCGGACAACCTTTAATGATGAAAATAAAAGGTACTGTTGAAGCGTTTTATCGTTAATAGGCAACAACTCAGTTAGCTTTTTAAATAACGACTAAATGGAGTCAAAAGAGTAATATACCAATTCGATCTTGGCTCCATTAAAACAATACAAAATATCATTAAAAATTCTACTGCAGCGTTAACCTTGTTATCTCGCTGTAGCGACCTAACCTAAGTTAACGCTAAATCTCACTATTCATTACATACTTATTTAGTACATAGTGTAAATAAGCTTGTTGAAATAGTTTATTAATAAAGTCTTCAATTCCTAAGTCTACTGCCCTCTTTTTATCTTCCTTACCAACCCTAGCGCTTAAGATGATAATAGGAATATTGAGAAGTTTATAATCTTCTTTAATCAAACATGAAGCGGTAAACCCATCCATAATAGGCATTTGTAAATCCATTAATATTAACTTGGGTTTATTATTCTCAAGGTACGTTAGTACTTGTTGCACATCACTAGCTAGATCACAAGTTACTCCTAAAGAAGCTAATTATTTTGTGCAATTATTTGATTTATTGTCTTCAACCACCAAAACATTTGTACCTTCGTAATTTTATTTTATCTGAATATTTTTTCGTAACTTGTATTGATTTAGGTAATTCTAATGTCACAGTAAATGAACTACCTTTACCTTTCTCACTAACTAATTTTATATCACCACCCATTAGTACGGATAACTGTTTAACTATTGATAAGCCTAAACCAGTGCCTCCGTATTTTCTTGTGGTAGAAATTTTAGCTTGCGAGAAAGTATTGAATATATATGCTTGTTAATCTTCATTAATACCTATCCCTGAGTGTTTAATGACTAACGTGATTATTCGGGTATTCATTTCAGTATTTTGACAGTCACCTTTGATAAAATAGTACCTTGATGAGTAAATTTAATAGCGTTACTAAGTAAGTTAATAAGTATTTTTTTTAATCTAAAATCATCTCCGGCAACCGATTATTCAAAGTTATCAGAGAAAATCTTTCTAATTGAGATTGATTTTTAATCACTTTTTCATTTGATATGTCGATTACTGATGATGTTTCTATCGATGGATTAAAGGATCTACTTTCAAGGTTTAATTCACCCGTTTATATTTTAGAAATATCTAAAATATAATTAACAATATTAAGTAAAAGATTTGATGAGTCACTTATCTTAGATAAATAGTAGCTATAACTTTCATCTTTTATTTCACGCTGAGCTATTTTGGTAAAGCCAATAATCGCATTTAAGGTGTTCTGTATTCATGACTAATATTGGCTAAAAATAAACTTTTTGCCTTATTGGCGAATATAAGTTCTTTATTATGTTTTAATGATTTATTCGTGTTTACCTTCACTTTTTTTCTAAGTGAATAATTGAAAGTGACGATAAAAAATACAAACATGACACAGGCAATACCAATGGTACAAACTCTTAGCATAATGGCAAGGCTTGACGAGTCGATGAGGCCTTACTCAAATTTTTTGGTACTTGAAAATGATAAGACCCCCTTTTTATCTAATATATCGACCTCAATATCGCAATTTAAAAATCTCTGTTTATCATAGGCTGAATGGGTAAAAATATTATCCTCACCATAGGTTAATTGATAAGTAAAATTATACGTATCCATTTTTTTATATATATTGGAAAGTAAAAGATCTAACTCAAAAACGGCTTCAACTAAGCCTTTTAATGATTCAGTTTCAGCCTCTTTTGTATAAACAGGGTAATAAACGACAACACCGGTAAATTTATTTTGTTGCTGAACTAACGATAATAAAGGTGTAATAACATGTGTTTTAAGGTTAATTACTTTATTTACACTTTCCTTTACTGCCAGGTGAGTGGACACACCTAAACCTACTGTGGATTTATTGACTTCTAGGGGTTCAGTAAAGGCAATGGGAATATAATAGTTTTGTTTGGGATATGGTTGAAAGCCTTGGTTAGTTAATGTTTTGATGTAAAGCTGGGTAAAGCTCTCTTCTGTAAGTGTTAGTTCAAATACTTTTCTATTTTTATCGGTTATCACTGGGTTTCAAGCCAATGCCTTTAGATTAAGATTTAATTGACTAATTGTCTTAGTAAAGTTTTTGAACTCTGACCGTCTAACCTTTTCACTTGCTTGAAACAAGCCATATCTGCTACGAATGGTTCAATAGCTTTGATAAACTGCTGTTCTTTTTCCATATATTTATAATGACTTGATAAAATATAAGTGAGGCTAATAACACCTAATACACAAAGGGTCGCTAAAATAGCTGCCGTTTTATTTTTTGATTTTTTTATATAAATATTTTGACCAATAAATAAAATTACTGGTGTTAAAAATATAATACCTATAAAGTCGCCAACCCATTTTGATGCCCATATGTAATAGAGTACTTCAGTAGAAAGAGTAAGTGAAATCTAAAGTGATATCACTACCATAAGACTAGTTATCAAGGCTGACACCGGACCTGTTAATATTAAAAACTTAATAATTTCATTAGGAATATGTGTTTTCAGAGGAAAGGTCATAAAATATAAAATTAATTTTTTACTAATGACCAATTGAATAACACTTACAATAGCTAAAATAGCGATTAAATAGTCTGGAATAGGTGATATTAAGCTTTCTTGATATATGGTCAAAAGAGAGGATAGCAGTGAACCGATTAATATTGTCCGGCCATATAATAGATATAACCCAAGCATTACACATGATAGAGGCCAAATTAGACTAGCAAAGCCAAATGGGATAGTAAACTGGGAACCAAATTTCACTAATGAGAAATGTATGCAAAAGGCTATGATTACGAATAATATCTTTTTCAAACGACGTCCCTGAGAGCTTACCTTATCCCTGTAATAAAAATAAAAATAAAATTTGTTTACTTTTCATCATTAGTGTGACTAATTACTGCACAATGTTTCTCACTGTTGCTAACAATAAAAATCTAAAACGATACAATCTAACCAGCTATTTACCTTGAGGATTATTATTATACAATTACTCGATGAAACCAAATTAATTAGAGCTAACAGTTTGATTTTATATATAATTAATCTAAAACAGTTTAAATATTCACTAGTTCGTTAAATATATTATTCATTTGTCATTTACTCGACCAAATTATATTACAATTTTAACATCTACTTTCGTTAGTTATAGCCTGCTAAAGAGCTACTAGCTAGAGTACAACTAAAATGTATCAATAGATTCATTGGGAATGAAAATTATTTTGACACCGTAGTTTTCTAACATTTATAAGTCCGTTTTATCATTAGAACCTTAATTGTATGGTCGACAGCTATGTAATTAAATTCCTTGACCTATATCACTTTTATATTTGTATTCATGCGATAATAAGTCAAAATGTAGTTAATTAATTGTTTGTTTGTTTGTTTGTTTGCATAAGGCTCGCCCCATTAGAACTATTATATCCACTTATTATTGGCTTAGCGTATAGTGTTTTCTTTTAGAATATTCGTAAGTGGCTTTATTATTTTTATATTAAGTCACTCGGTTTACGCAAATAATTTAGTTGTCGAACTCAACGATCAACTGCCAAACATTGTTTATAACAATGTTTTCTCTCATTTAGGTAAATTACCCAATACAGACTTAGAGCGTTCTGCTTTTATTTATAGCGCCAAAGATAATACCGAGCAGGCACTGCAAGCATTAGGCTATTATCAAGCAAAAATTATTATGAAAATTAATAAAGGCCAAGCTATTACTAACACGAGTATTACTAGAAAAATAAGTCAGGATCCGTGGCAACTTAAACTTAATATAACGTTAAACTCCCCTACTTTTTTGGATAAAGTGATTATTGTCGTTGATGGTGAAGCGAGTCAAGATCCAGCTTTTCAAGCATTACTTAAAAATCATCTAATTAAACAAGGCGAGCAGCTTCACCATGGCAATTACGAAGTTTTAAAAGCAGATTTACTTTCGTTAGCTTTACAGCGTGGTTATTTCAATGGTGAATTAACGGATAATAAAATAGTGATTAAAAAAAAATATCATTACGCTGATATTACCTTGCGTTATAAAAGTGGACCACGCTATCAATTTGGTGACGTTACCTTTAATGATTTTGATCTGGAATCTGAGTTATTATCAAGCTTAATACCCTTTCAACCAAACGAATATTACAGCACTACTGCTTTTCACCAACTACAACATCAACTGCAATCTACTCAGTATTTTAGTAGCATCATCGCTGTATCAGGTGACAAAATTGAAGATGAAATTCATCATAAATTTACTATTCCGATTAATGTTTCACTAACGTCCGCTAAAAGCCATCAATTTGATTTTGGTGTTGGTTACGCCACCAATACCAAAATTCGTCTTTCCGCGGCTTGGCGTACTCCTTTAATTAATAAGTATGGACACTTTCAAGAAACTAAATTTGAATATTCTCCCTTAAATCCAACAGGTAAATTCATTTATAGTATTCCGCTAAGTCACCCAAACCGTGATTTACTACAATTTCAAATCAACATTGAAACTGAAGACTATGCAGACCTAAAAACTAAATTTTATTCAACTCAAGTTGGTCGGTTGGTAAGTAACAATAATTGGCAAAGACAACTCTATATTCGCTATCATAAAGAGGTATGGAAGTATGAACTTGATGAAAATACTCCGAATATTGATTGGTCCGAGTTAGATGCAGCAAGTTATCTTATTCCAGGTATTACATGGTCAAAAACAATTCGCTCAGGTCCGTCATTAGATCCAAGTGAAGGCTTTCGCCAAATGTATAATATTGAAGGAGCTCATTTAAAAGTAGGTTCAGATAATAGTTTTTTTCGCTTACATGGCCGATGGAATTATATTACCACCTTAGCCGCTAACCATCGATTGGTTGCACGTGCAGAACTAGGGGCTATTTATGTCGATAGAGATGCTGAATTAGCACCGTCCTTACGTTTTTATGCTGGTGGTGATCAAAGTATTAGGGGCTTTTCATATCAATCTATAGGTTCGACAATCCCCTCATCTTCCAACCTTGAACAAGCAGTTCCTATTGTTGTCGGTAGTACTCGACTAATGGTGGCAAGTATAGAATATCAATATTACCTGAATAATAAATGGCGAATTGCTTTGTTTTCTGATGGAGGTAGTGCCGCCAATAAAGGCGAATTTGAGCCAGTGTATTCGTTTGGCACAGGTTTACACTATCTATCGCCTGTAGGCGCGATAAAATTTGATGCTGCTTATGGCATTAATGATCATGATAACCAAAAAAATGGTTGGCGACTTCATATCAACTTAGGCGCTGAACTGTGATCTGGCGAGGAGTAAGTTTTAAAATAATAAAGTGGTTAACCCTATTGCTTTGCTTACTTACTATTTTAGTGACCACCCCAGGAGGTACAAGATTAACGGTTAGTTTACTGAACAACATTGACGGCATTCGTGTGGACTATAAGGCCGGTACATTAATTAGAGATATTGAACTACATTCATTTAATCTTAGCTTAGACAATCTTGAGCTTAGTATTACCGATTTAAGCGCCTATATTGATTTTTCTTGCAGCTGGCGCAGAACGTTATGTATTGATGCATTGAAAGCCAGTAGTTTTTCATTAACTTATGCTGATAATAGTACCGAGGTAAATTCCGAAGAGACAACTGGAACAGAAAATGACGCTAGTTTGTTTGTTATGCCCTTTGCTATTGAGGCGCAAGCAATAGATTTTACAAAAAGTCATTTGATGATTAATCAAACGGTGCTAGATATTGAACAATTTACCGCTCAAGTCGCAATTAAGACTAGTCAATTTAGCATATTGCATCCTAATGCTAGCAAGTTAACCATAGCACTAGAAAATAGCAACAACAGTCAAAGCACTAAAGTAAAAAACAGTGTAAAAGATACCGCAGATACAGAGCCTACTATTTTTAGTTCGCTACCTGAAATCTATTTACCTATATCGTTAAAAATTCAACAATTATTTATTGATGAATTACGCATTATCGATCATGAAACAAACATAAATAGCGCACTAAAAAATAATGAAAAATGGTCCTATCAAGAAAGTTATCTAAGTGGTACTTGGGTAAAAAGTATGATTAATATAACGAACTTTCAAACCTCAACACCAGACTATGCAATAAACCATGTAACGCTAAACAGCCAACTTATTCCGCCTTATAAAATAAATGCTACATTAGCGGCGCAACTACACAAAATATCAGGTTGGTCTAAAGCAGATAACACAGCAATAGATATATCACTCAATGGTGGCTTTGATGAATTAAGTGTGAATGTTATTAGTAGTGGTAGCGTCGTTTTAAGTAGCCAAGTAGAAGTGGACTTAACGAACCCTAAATTACCTTTTAGCTTACAATTATCAGCCAATAAATTACCACTGCCATCATCTTTAGCACAATACGGAGAGCCTTCATCACTCTCCGTAGACATCAACGGTGATTTAATTCAGCAAACAATGAATGTAAGTAGCCTTATCAATAGCTACGGTTATAAAAATGCCCAAGTAAACTTTACAGCTAAACACCAGCAAGGATTAATAACGATTAATAAATTAGTATTGACTGAGAAAAGCTCTGACAGTCAATTGAACATACATGGCAATATTGATTTTCAATCAGAACAAACAAGTTGGCAGTTATTTGCTGATTCTTCAGGATTTACTTTACCAAAGATTAATCTTAAAGCGTTATTTTTTCCGGTCAATACAGACATAAAGACTAATCTCACCATTCAAAATAACAAAGGCATAAAATCCGAAGCGCAGGCTAACGTTCTTGAAACAATATTGCCTGACGTTATCAATGGCCGAGTGCTAGGGAAAATTTCTAGTACGGGTAATTGGTCAGAGTCGCATTGGTCTCTCTCTGTGAATGATACTGATATTTCTGGCAGTATTAATGATTCGGCACTACTCATTCAAGGTGATATAGCCTTAAATCAATCCGGATACTTTTCATCAGGTGAGCTAACGCAAGGTCAGTTATTAATAGCCTATGATAAGAACCAATTAACACTGCAAACACTTAACGGTGATAACTGGCATGTTAACGGCGAGCTATTTATTGCTGATATTTCTCATTGGTATCATCAAGCAAGTGGCTCTATCACCAGCGACTTTACAGTAGAAGGTGATATAAAAGATCCCGTTATTACCGTTAATACCAAGCTAAATAATATTCATTGGCAGCAATTTTATAGTCCACTATTAAAAATAGACACAATTTATCAACCCTTTAATCATCATAAAACTCAATTATCTATAAAGAATAAATTTTTGGAGATAACAGGCAAAAGTTTCATAAAGAGTATTGATGATATAGCGCTCCATATGTCGGGTGATATTTATAAGCAACAATTACTCCTTGATTGGCAAGGTGAACTTGCAGGAAAATTAAAGTTATCCGGTCAATGGCATGAAGTATTAAACCGTTGGCAAGGGACTATTGAACATGCAGCCTTAACTTATCAACAAGAAACTTGGCGTAATGAAGACATTTTTTCTATAAATTTTGATGGTGATAAACAACAAGTTTTAATCGATAAACACTGTTGGCAAGGAAAAGGCTTTGGACTCTGTTTACCTTTTGATACCCGCCTTGGCGAATCTGGTGATTTAACCTTAGCATTAGATGTCGATTTATCATTAATAGATGAGTTGATGTTACCTAAGGAAATACAACTAAAGAGTAAGGTTTCAGGTGAAGTCAAGGTGCTATGGTCACCTACTCAAGCAATATCAGCAAGGGCTAATTTATTGTTTTCAGCCGGTAACATAAAAGTATATGACGATTATAGTGAGCAACAAATTACTCAGTGGCATCAAGGCAAGCTTTCTTTCAACCTAAACGAAAAGCAATTAACAAGTAAATTTCAGTTACATGATATTGAAGATTTAGTACTCATTAACATTAACTCAAAGATTAATCTTGTGGAAGATTTTCCTATTTTAGCTGAAATAGAGCTTAATAAGTTCGATTTACAACCGTTTCAAGCCGTAATTAGCAATCTAGTTAATTTACGGGGTAATCTAACATCGAAACTAACAGTTAACGGTACGCTAAAAAAACCTCTAATTAGCGGTAATTTAGCGCTGGATAGTGGTGAGCTATTGCTGAACCAAAACCCGAATAAACTTGAGAAAATTAGTGCCAATATTATAATTGATAATAATCAAGCAACAATACTTGGTAGTTTTGAAATAAAAAATAATACGGCTTCGCTCATTGGTCAGCTTGCTTGGCAAGATGATATTACTATCAATGTAGATCTTAACGCCCAGCAACTACCACTGATATTTCCACCACAATTAGTCGTGAAAATATCACCAACATTAAATTTTTCATTAAAAGAAAAAATACTCAAAATCACTGGTATCCTCGAAGTAAACGGTGGTACATATAATATTGAAAAATTTCCTGAAGGTAGCATTACTGTCAGTGATGATGTCATTATTGTTGATCAACAAGGTAAAGAAATTTTTAAAGAAAAATCTGGCTTTGATATTGAAACCAATGTGAGAGTTAATATAAAAAAAGCATTTAAAATCAATGGACAAGGACTAGAAAGTCACTTATTTGGGCAATTACAAGTAAGTCAGGATAAAACAAAACCTTTACAACTTTTCGGCAGTATTCAATCAGACAAGGGTACATACCAAGCTTATGGACAAAAGCTAACTATCGACAAAGGTGAATTGACATTTAACGGTCCAGTCATTAACCCTTATTGTAATTTGCGCGCAAGTAGACATATAAAAGCAGAAGATATTGAAGTTGGACTTCAAATAACGGGCTTAGCCAATAAATTAGATATGCAATTGTTCTCAACACCAGTAATGGAGGGACCTGAAATATTATCTTATTTAGCTAGAGGACGTGGTTTAGATTCTGGTGGCGGCAATAGTACCGCAGCAGCAAGTATGCTGATTGGGTTTGGAGTCACTAATAGTGTCGGTTTATTTAATCAATTAGAGAAGTTACCCTTCATTAGTAATATTGCCATAGACACTGAGGGCGAAGGCGATACCACACAAGCAACAATTAGTGGTTATATTGGTAATCGTGTCTATTTAAAATATGCTGTTGGCGTATATGAGCCAGTAAATGAATTAACGGTAAGACTCTATTTACTTAATCGATTATGGTTAGAAATCGTGAGTGGCATTGAAAAATCAAGTGATGTCTATTATTCATTTGATATTGATTGATACTTCTCGTTTGAATCCTCACAAATATTATAGCCAGTAATGCACTAAAACTCTGGGATAAATATTTAGCTAGCGTAGTAATTTGACGAAGATCGTTGACATGATTTAACTAACCTGTTCTAGTTAAATCGTCTCTGTAATATAAATAATATTAATGATAATAAAAAGGAATACATATGCTCAGCTATGCAACCATAGGTGTAACCGATTTAGAAAAGTCAGAAGCCTTTTATAATGAACTATTGGCCCCTCTTGGCGCGAAAACACTAATAAAAATGGACCGTATTATATTTATTGGTAAGAAAATGGGAGAGCCTATGCTGTCCATTTGTATTCCACATAACGAAGAAATACAAAACTGTGGTAATGGTAATATGTTAGCTATTGCTCCTGGTTCAAAAGACCTATGTGATTCAATGTACCATAAGGCAATAGCTTTGGGTGCCAGCTGTGATGGAGAGCCAGGACAACGTATTCCTGATGTATTCTATGGTGCTTATTTTCGTGATTTTGATAATAATAAGATTGCTTTTAATCATTTCGGTTAAGCGCTCCTAATCAAGTATAGCCAATTGCTATGCTTGAATTTTCTCTAACGTTGTTCTTAAAAATACAAATAACTTTTTTATTACTTATCCAAGTCTTTACTTATACCAATTGTACTAATTAATTGCCTATCTTCAAATGGTCTTAATCTATAACTTCTACGTTGCACTTAATGCCAGTAGCACACTATTAGTCAATCAAGCACCTACTCTCTAATTTTTCCTACGCACAACAAGATATTAAATTTAAAGACAAAATATCTATTTAAATAGCCTCCTAATAGATTTTTAAGGTAAAATCGTACCAATAAATGTAATACGTTTACATTACTAAATTCGACAACTATCAGTTACCTGGAAATATAAATAATGCGAGTAGCCGTTTCTCAGTTTGCCACCACTTCAAATACTCAAAAAAATCTAGCAAGCTGTATTCGGATGATAAATAAGATGGCAACCTGTCAGCCATCACTAGTAGTCCTACCTGAATATTGTAATACCCTTTTTTCTAATACCCAAATTAGTAATGCTCATTCTTGTTATGCTGATCATAATCAAGCATGGGATGAGGCTTTAGCTATTGATGGACCTTTTTTACAAGCTATCGCAGAGCAGGCAATAAAACATAATTGTTTCATAGTCATCAATGTTACCTTACGACGTGATCAGGTAGGCTACTTGTCGATAAATGAACAAGACTCACTTTCTCGATCAAATAATAAATCAAATATAAGTGTCACCTCATGCTTATATTCTCCGCTTGGAAAACTAATTCATCAAGAAGATAAACAAAGGTTATCAGTACTGGAGAGTAATTTTTTTATTAGCTCAGTTAAAGTATCTGAGGTGGTAACAACACCCGTTGGAAAACTTGGGCTATTAATAGGTAGCGATGGCATGACCTTTGAGGCATCACGTGAATTAGCCTTAGGCGGAGCACAATTATTGTGTAATTCAATAAATTCATTCGCACTAGATCAAAGTCATCTACACGATCCTGCTAGAGCGTTCGAAAATAATACGTTTTTAGCTACCGCAAATAAAGTGGGTGCACTAATCTCCTTAAATTTAACACAAGAACACTCACAAGACCTGCTAAATAGTGTAGATATTGGATCGGGTCAAAGTCAAATTGTGTCTCCTGATGGTAAGGTGCTAGCAAAGCTTAATAACAATGAAGAAGGTTATGTTTTTGCTGACATAGAATTATCTGCAACTGACTCAATGACTGAAATCAGAAAAAAATGCGGACTAAACAACAAATTCCGTCCAGATGGCACATCGCTTATTACGCAATTACGTCCTCAACTGTATCAAGCATTAACCGTAGCAATAAAGAAAACGAAACAGATAAATAAAGCATTGCTTCAAGGAAGTGATAATCAGGTTCCAGTAACTGCTAATGTTGCAATATTTGCCACATACAAGTCTAACGAGCAGGCTATTGAAGATGTTTGTCAGTACATTGAAAATAATCTTTCTGATATTATCCAATTGCCTGAATTATTCTTTATCGCAGATAAATCCATCATTAATGATTCTGCACAGAGAGCCCATATAGCAAAATTGAGCCAGCAGTTAATTGAGCAAGTCAGCGCAGTGCTAAGACCTTTTCAATACCTATGTACTAGTTTAGTTATAAAGGAGAAACATCAGGCTGTGCTAATAAATAACGAGGGTATATTAGCAACACAACAGCAATTACATTTTTGTCAAAGGTATCAATGGACTAAACTTGGTGATGAATTAAATATTATTGAATTACCCTTAGAGAAAGGAAAAATTAGTCTCGCTATGCTAACAGCGGATGACGCAAACATACCAGAAATAGTAAAAGTTGCCACTTTAGCTGGCATTCACTTATTACTGGTACCTTTTGATATTCAAGAGCCATGCGAGGTTGACTATAGTTTGTTATCTCGTGCGGCTGAAAATAGAATTTGCATTGTCGCCGCCAGTCGCGAAAAAAACTTTGCTAATGAATTACTAACTGAGCCTACAACTCATAATATCTATTATAAAAATAAGGTAAAAGTACAAAAATCAACTGGCCTAATCGCAAACTTAACCACGCAAGCTGGCTTATTACCTCAATGGAGAAAACAAAAGTTTAACGGTTATATCAATCAACCTCTCGTTAAACTTCAATACGGTAAAATTACCAAAGCGGTGATTCATCCTATTGCCGCTTGTACTGAGCATTCAGACTAAACTGATAGCTACCAAGTCCTTTAGTTACATCACTATTAGAGGTAACTAAACAAATAATCGCACAAATTTAGCACTTAGGTTACCTATGTAATTAAATATTAACATGTAAGTAAATAAACGCTATTATACTCCCGCATTTTGCATTTCACTGTGTATATAATTTATGGTGTTCAAATTAATATGAAAGCACGTATAGTATTTTTCCTTATATTTATCAGTATAAGTTTTAGTAGTTATTCATACTCAAACAGTAAAGTAACACTTGCGGTTGAAAATAGCTGGCCACCATATTCTAACAACCAAGGAAATGGCATATCTAAAGAGATAATAATAAAAGCTTATCAAGCGGTAAATGTAGAAGTTGAATTTATAGTTGTTCCGTATAAAAGAGCGTTGCATATGGTTAAAATTGGTAGCGCCGATGGTGCCTTTAATGTCACCAAACAAGACAATACCGAGGACGTTTTTAACTTTGGAGAAGAGTATCTATTACAAGCTAAAGCTTCATATTATTATAATCAAGACGCCACACTTAACTTTTCAACAGCCACTAGCATCCCCGATGGAACAACAATAGCTCTAATATTAGGTTATGAATATGGTGATATTTTCCAACAGAACAAACATAGATTCAAAGAAGTAAGAGTAACAAATCAGGAACAAATTGTTCAGCTTATTCGCAAAAAAAGAGTGGATATGGCGATAATGTTTGATGAAGTTGTAAAAGATACCATGACTAATATGGGCTTGAAAAATTCATCAATTAAGCAAGGACAGATAAATCATCAGAGCGATATTTACGTTGCCTTTAGCAAAACAAATGACACCAAAGAAATGATGAGGTTACTTGACGAAGGATTAAATCGTATTAGGTCGTCGCCTAGAAAATAGTAGCTAAACCTTGAACGATAAAAATTAACGCTACTCAATACAAGTTATCGCTCTTTTTATAATAATCCTCATACATCATCCACTAGTCACAACGTTACTCGCTGACGATATTATTTTAGTTAGATGCTAAATGTATTTATCATTTAAAATAGCACACCATTAACAGCTATCGTATTCATCTTATTAGCTTAAGATTCTAAAATTTTTAACCCACATACTTATCTCAATTAGACACTACGCTACATAAAGTTATATTTGGCTCATGTTCAAATCAAGATAAAGACGCAGATCTGTTTATTTTTCTGGGTGATAATATTTATAGTGATATAGAAAAAAGATAATAAATGGTCAATAAATATTAACGACTTATTAACATGCTTGGCATTAAGACACTTCGCTTAGCTATTCCAACTATAGCCATTTAGGACAAACATGGCTTTGGTAAAATAATACTGGTGCAGCGTATGCGTAAAAAAAACAATCAAGGTAATTAATAATAGGTTGTTGTAAAGAGCCAAAATATTTTCCTTCTAACCAAAAAACAGAGTATTTCAAACGTTTACCTGTACGGTGAATCATATAATAGCGTATATATGATTTTACCTAAATTTTACTGGAATAGAGATACTCTCAACAATATAGGTAGATACAGAATTAAAATTGCTCAAGTACTTTGAAAAATACATATTGATTGATAACAGATATAGTACTGTTTTAGCGATAATTATTTAAAAATTAGAACTTCATGAAGAACGATAGTATATTAACTTTAGAGTAACATTAACGCATTGTTGATATTATTAAATTTACTGAACCTTATTTTTATTTCTATCTGAGAATGACATGCTAAAACCTCTTTTTCATCCACACGGAAGTATCGATATCTAACTAGATAACAACCTAATTTCTATGGAGATTGCAGGGCCATGTAATACCGAGTTTTTTGAAATTATGGCAAAGAAGTTAGCTTCTTTTAGGCCAAAGCTAAATATCGATAACTATACCGGTTTAGTCTATTGCGTGATGAGGCACTTGCGACACCTGAAGCGATGGCATACTTCACCAACTATTTAAAGACACTGCAAGTACGTGCTGTTGCTATTAACTTGCAATATGTCCTTACTCCGTCAGTAACTCAAGACTTATGCACAAAGTCATACATTGAAGCTGGTGTGAAGCATCGTTTTTTCTTTGATAATATGAGTGCTAATTCTTGGCTAAGACTTTGTATGTCTGTCCCTAGATAACGTACTAGTTTACCGATGGCCTCAGATAAAACATTAGTAATCTTATAGCTAACAAAAAAGCCTTATACTGAAAAGTAAAAGGCTTAAAATATTGAACAGCAATAACTTAGGCTTATTTACACAATCAACATACGCTTTTTCAATCTAGCTAAATCAATCGCGTTTGAACGTACCGTGACTTTTATATGACTATATTCATATTCTTCCTTAGTGACACTCATGCTAGAGCGAATTTCACCTATGATGCCTTTAGCGGTATAAGGAACAATAATTTCTTCTTCAATCATCTCTTCCTGAGCAACTTGAACGATATATTTATGTAATCTACTTACATCAGATGGATTACGTGCTGATGTAATCATGGCATCTGGAAACTCTTCCATTAGCGCTTGTTGTTGTTCAATACTAAGTTGATCTGATTTGTTTAGTACCAATAATTTTTTACTGTCTTCAACACCTACTTCGTTCAATACTTCATGCACTACATCGAGTTGTGCACGAAACGACGGATCAGAAGCATCTACAACATATAATAGTAATGAAGCATCCTGCGCTTCTGCTAACGTTGAATGAAATGAGGCGACTAAGTCGTGCGGTAGCTTTTTAATAAAACCAACCGTGTCTGACACTAATATTCGCGGTTGAGTGATAGGAAACAGAGCACGAACCGTGGTGTCAAGTGTAGCAAAAAGTTTGTTTTCACCTTCAACATCACTACCTGTTATCGCACGCATCATTGATGACTTCCCTGCATTGGTATAACCAACTAAAGCGACACAAAAAAGCTCGGAACGTTGAGTACGTCGGCCTTTCATTTCATGCTGAACACTCGCTAATTCACGTTTTAGTTCTGCTAATTGATCTCGTACCGCACGGCGATTTAGCTCTAGCGTAGTTTCGCCAGCGCCCTTACCCATTTGACGTTCTTTATCACCACATGATGTTTCACGGAGTCTTGGCGCCACATAATTAAGGCGAGCTATTTCTACTTGTAATTTCGCTGTTTTGGTACGGGCATGGCGACTAAATATTTCAATTATAATACCGGTACGGTCAAACACCTCGACACCTAATTGATTTTCAACATTACGCAGCTGAGATGGGCTTAAATCACAATCAAATACCACCACATCAGCACAAGCAAAGGGAAGATTATCTGATGGGATATCGCTAAAATCTACTTCATCAATTATTTCTTCAAAAAAGTCTTCTTCACCTTCAACCACACCTTGATTACCAGTAAGATGCGCTATTTCTGCCAGTTTACCTAAACCTAATACATTTACTTTTTTAGTTGAACTCTGCTTTTGCGACTGGGTACCGACTACTTTAAAGCCGAGTGTAGTCACTAAACGTGCCAGCTCTGCCAGTGATTCTGTCGCCTCATCACCTTTAAAGTCAGGTGTACAAATAGAAATAAGTAAAGCGTTAGTGAGTGATGCTTTTGCTGTTAGTTGCATAATTTTTTATGTTAGTGCGCCTAATACCCATTGGTATAAGTGCAAACCTACGTTTTTATCTAAAGTGGATTGATCCTACGCTGTTATAGCTGAGCTTTATAGAGTAATAACAGACTAAATACCAAATCAACTAAATTATTACCTACTCATTGAGAATTACAGCGTTTATAGTCAATAATTATAACTATTAAACGATTCTTTCAGGGCAATTGTGTTTACATTTACGCATAAGTCATCTTCGTATCGCATACATGTATTACAAAACTATATTATATAGATACTATTAACCGATAAAACTATCGTTCATCTATATATTATTCATCTGAAATAAATACAATCATAAAAAGCAACTTTCATATTCAACCACGTAATAAGGTACTCGACCTTCTCGACACTGTTTAATTAATCCGGTAGAAGCCAAACTAGATATGTGATTCGATAATGTTGAACTATGGCTTGTTTAGTATCGCCGAACTGTTAGTTGTCGGAGGTAGAATATACGTATAAAAATCAGTAAGTAAAGCGTACTTTATAGAAGTAATTATGTACCTGCGTAAACATAAGCGTTAACTTTACCCAGTGTTTTTTATTATCACTTAGTTAGTTAACGGCATTAGCATGACTATATACTGGCTTATCTGTTTTAGGATAAAAAATACTCATAGCAAAAATAAAAGTGACAAATTCTAAGCTTCTAAAAGTTTAGACTGATATCGTCGCCTATACGTATATATTGGCTAGTTTAGTAATATTAAAACCTAGCTCATTTACCCTAATAGAAAAGGGTTTAACGACTATTATAACTGGTCTATATCACTAATATAAAAATTATTAAGTTGACTACATCCGCCTTCAAGTAAAAATCAGCCCCAAAATACTTTTCATTTTTATTGGCATAAGTGTTTAGCTATCTATCACATAGATTGATAAAGTCGGCCGTTATTATTAAACGAGTGAATGGGCTTTACTGTTTAGTAAGCGTAGTTGAAGCATTATAAGCTTTAAGCTTACGGTTGATTGGCATTAATCTCTATACTCGCAAAATAAAAAAGTCCGTAACTTTGGTAACAGACTTTGGTGATTTTGGTATAATAGTAATATAGTTATTTCGCCTATTTATCTATCGTCTGACATTAAATAAGCGAGGTCATCTTCATCATCTGCATGAAAGTCATAACCACCTTCAAAATCATCATGTAATTCATTCGCAACGGTAATAGGCAGCTCTAATATTTCTTGAATATGAATGGCAACATCAATTTGTTGATTTATGATGCCTTTAAATTCAGCAAAGTCTAATAACTCTATTTCTTGTAAATAACTTTTAGTGAGTATCGACAATTGACCGGTAAGTTTTACAGTACAAGTTTCTATTTTTTTAAGCAAAACGTCTTTATCAGTGCTGAGAATATAAGTATTAAAATCTTGATATAATGAACTGGTAAACATTTTTCTATCTGAATCGATCAATAATAAAGCCATAGCCGTATTAAGGAATCGTTGTAATTCATACAATAATACATCTTCATCATTATCAACCAGTATAGTGCTGGCACAATAGCTCGCTGCGATGTTTTTATAAACATCTAAAAGTTTTGCACTTTTATAGCCTTCTTTCATCAAACTAGCATGTAAACCTCTAATATCTGAGGTATCGCTGATTGCTAAGGCATAAGTGATGATTGAAATACTTTCAAAGTATGAGGGAGATATTTTCTTTAATTGCGCATATTTAGCCCAACCAGCTCTAAAGCAATAAACAATACCATCGGATTTTATAATATCTTTAGCTTTATCCGCATCGTTATCACATAGGTCTAGTAAGCCTAAGTTAGTAATACCTAAGACAATTTCACAGCCTTTATTAATTTGATCAGCATAAATGATGGATAAATTATCTGAGGCGATTCTTAATGACATATCGACTAATTGTTGTTTAATTTCATGCACTAATTTAGGTGAAAAATAGCCTTCACTTTCCCCATCTTTTAAAACCAACAGTAGAAAGGGATGATTTCTTAACTCTGCAATTCTCATTAATGAATCCTACTTATATAAAACTGTTCATAACCACTAGGGTAATAGATGTTTAATGATATTTTAAAGGGGTGCAAACATGTCATCGGTATCAATTGCTACCGATGTAACACGTTGTTTATTAGCATTATCTTTTAACGCTTTTTCCACATTCTCTAATGAGCCATTGGTACTTACTACCATTACTTCACGGTAGGCATCCACATCTAATGTTTTAATTTTCATTAACAGTTCTTCAATACTGCCTGATGTTTGCTCTTCGTCTTCTTCGATTTCAGAAAAATCATGACCAACAAATGGTAGAGACAAGTATAAAAGGCCAAAATCATCTTCTACAATGGCTTTTAATACTTCTAACTGTTTTTCTTCATCATCACTCGAAAGAAAAATTTGTGATAATAAGCTATGCGCTTCCGTTTGTGCACAAAACACGTGGTCTTCATCAATATTTTGCCAATAAGAGGGTTCAACATTTAATAACTGCTTAATTGACTCTGCATCCATTAACCAGGTAGCGATAGAAGGAATAGTGGCATCGTGTTCCCTAACAATTTTAGCCACGGTTAAAATATCCATCTCGGTGAGCACTGCCAACATAGTTTCATCACCCTGTTCAGAAGCAATTGCCTCTAAAGAAGTGCCTGCGCGTCTACCGCTTTGTTGAGCTATTTCAATAATATCGGTGGCTAAAATAAGTACGTTTTTTGTCACGGTTATTCCTTAAAGGTATTTATACTATTCGATTAGGCGCCCTAATCGAATCAATTAGGATCATCTTTATTTCAAAACGTAAGTTCTTTGAAAGCTATTATGTAACGTAATAAAATTTTAAAAGCTAATAATTTTCATCAAAATCATCTGATGAATAATCATCGACTTGAACATAATCATCTTCTACCACTTTTACAGGTGTTGCATCATAGCGATTATAATAATGAATGAGTAATACGGCAGTTTTTAAATCCTGCTCTGCATGGTTCATCATTTCAGTAATACAGTCTCTAGCATCAGCATGTACGCCAACGAATACTTTTACATCAGCCCACGTTGGCGCTACACTTAAATCAATTAACGCCAGGTTTTTACTATCAATTCTAATTTTTGTCGTGATAGCCATAGCTAATTGGTCAACCATACCAGTAAATAACAAAGGGGTCGTTTTTAACTGGTCAAATAAACTCGATAAATAAATAGATAATAATTCAGGGTTTTCAGGATCAGTTAACGAGGTCATATTTTCTAAGTACATAGAAAAATCATCTGTTAAATAATCAGGTATATTTTTATCAGATTGCAAAGAGTGTTCCTTAATTACGTATTTTAAATTAAGCGTAATGTAACGTTGAATAGAGAGTATTGATTAGTGTTTAGCTCAATGCATTGTGCCAAAATGAATCAGCAACCTCTCGGGGATCTGTTATTACGGTATAGTTACTTTTCAGATACAAAGAGCGCTTTTTAGGATCTGAAATCGCATCATAAGCCTTTTTCACTAATTGAAATTTTTCTTCAAATTCACTACCACTATTTTTATCGGGGTGATATTTATTAGCGAGTTTTCGATAGGCTTTTTTGATCTCGATGGTCGACGCATCTCTACTCACACCTAGCTGTTCAAAATAATCCATAGTTTTACTACTACCTTTTGTTGAAGGTTTATCTTAATAACGTCATTAATTTTACTATTATCCCCTAATGAGCTGTATAGGTTTTATCAACAGACATAACTTAAAGACTTGATAATAGCTATCAATAACTGATCCTACCTATCATAATAGTCAAAAATCAATCCAGCAAAACAACAGGCTAATTAGACTAATATATTGAGTAACTTAGGGGATAAATATTAAAACTATTTTAATCTAATCGAAACATTCTTGCTAACTTTATTTACTTATACTCAACTCATGTCAATTAATAAAAAGGCTTATTCAACTATCGGTATGCCTTTATATATACATCTGACAATGAAAAGGATATTTAAGAATATACAGACAGCTTTTAAAAAAATAAAAACAAGTACCTCGATTATTAGCCTAAAAAACATATACAAAGAAAATATGATTTAAAATCAAGATGAAACAGGCAATAAGTGATAATTTTTACTATAACTAAATTATATTGTTATAGTAAAAATAATCCTGCACTCTCACTTAGCGTTATCGCTGTATAATGGAATAGATCAAATGGATAGACAGCTCTATAAAATAAAAAAAAATAAAGTAGCTAAGTTTCTTACTTTATTTCTATTTTTAACCATTACGCACCCAGCAAATGCAGATAAAAGTTACAGTATTTACCTTGATGCCGACTTTACCGGAACAAAAGTTGCCAGTATGTCAATACAGCAAGGTATTAATGTTGCATTAGCTGAAGAAAATTATCTCATCGATGGTTATCAATTCGAGGCAATTATAAAAGACCACAAAGGGAACTCTCTTCGTAGCAAAAGAAATTTAGAAGAATTCCTTGCTGATAGTAATGCACTACTGCTATTTTCTGGACTCCATTCACCGCCACTACTCGCTCACAAAAACTTTATAAATAATAATAATATTCTTGTTTTAAATCCTTGGGCAGCCGCAGGCCCTATTACTCGTTCGACAGTAGAAAATAACTGGATTTTTAGACTATCTATTGATGATAGTAATGCAGGTTCCTTCATCAGTAAACATGCCATCAAAGAAGGTTTTAAAAAACCCTTTTTATTATTAGAAGATACAGGATGGGGACGCTCAAATAACAGTACAATGACAAAATCCTTGGCTGTCAATAATATTAAACCGACGGCTGTTGCATGGTTTAATTGGGGCCTTGGTATAAATCACGCTAAAATATTACTAAGACAAGCAAAGTATTCAGGCGCAGATGTAATATTTTTTGTTGGTAATGCTACTGAAGGAAAAATCTTTGCCAAGGCTATGTTAGCCCTTGAAATAGAATTAAAATTGCCTATAAGGAGCCACTGGGGAATTACTGGTGGCGACTTTATCGATGTGATAAATAGCGAAATAAGAAAAAAACTTGACCTACAGTTTATTCAAACTCGGTTTTCTTTTATTACCCAACCACAATCTTTATTAGCACAAAAAGTACTTTCGCACGCAATAACTATGTACCCTGAAATTAAAACGGCCAAAGACATAAAAGCGCCAACAGGTTTTATTCATGCTTACGATCTAACTAAACTACTTATCGCAGCGATAAAACAAACGGGTTTAACTGGTGATAAAGTTTACGATAAAAAGGCGATTAAAAGAGCACTCGAGCAGTTAGACTTACCAGTTCAAGGACTCATAAAACATTATAAAACGCCCTTTTCTGCTTATACGTTAGATAATATTAATGCTCATGAAGCTTTAAATGAGTCAGATTATGCTATGGGTTATTACCAAGCTGATAATAGTGTAACGTTATTACCTAGCATTGCTTTGACTAAGGTCGTTAATGAAAAAAATTAGTATTTCTTTTGCTCTAGCGCGTTTTGTTTTTCTTAGTTCTTTTGCGCTAGCACTTATTTATACCGCTTTAGTGATTAATTATGTCTTCGACTCAGCACAACGACAACAAGAACAGTTGATAAAAAGGGAAACAACGGTAATCAATAATGGTTACCGATTATTCCTCAAACATCGGCTTACTTTACTGACGGATCAAGCAAATTATCCTATCATGGTACAAGCTTTAATGCAGCCTTCAGTCAATAGTGGCAAGTTACAAGATTTTATGGCTGACCTCACTATTTTAGGCTACGACTATCAACAAAATCTATTAGACTTTGAAGGTAATATTATTTACTCAAAGCAAAATATAAAATCTCCTAATTATCAAAATGAACCTTGGCTAGCTGAGCTACTTAACAACAATGTAACCAATCATGTGGCTATTATAAAACTCAATGGTCAGTACTTTTGGTGCTTAGCAGTTGCCATAATATATAACAATAATGTAGAAGGAGTAATCACAGCGTTAATTCCTCTGGAAGATATAAATGAGCAGGATAAATCACAGGAAAAAAACGATGCTTTAATGATAAAAATAACAAGGTACGGTAAAGAGCTAGGCTCGTTTGGTAAGCAAAAAAACGGTAAAAAACATATAATTAATTGGCCAGAAGTAGGTGTTTTGTTTAGTTTTACTTTTGACGACAGTGCCAACAATAATGAATTAAATGATGCGATAATTAAGTTAAGTACGTTCATTCTATTAGCACTCATTGCAACAAGTCTACTCGCCTATATTTTTGGTTACCGTTACTTTGTAAAACCCTTGCTGCTATTGTCTCAAGCTACTAGTGAGTTACATAAAGGTAGTGAATTTGAGTTACTACAGGAAAATATCATCATCAAAGAGCTGTCAGAGTTATTTATAAAATTTAATGTCATGACAAACAAGGTACACCAAAGAGAGCGTGCCTTAAAGCTAAGTTACAACAAACTATCAAAAGTTAATGATGAGTTGATTTTAAGTGAATCTCAACTGATTCAATCAGAAAAAATGGCGAGTATTGGTGTATTAGCTGCCGGGGTTGCACATGAAATCAATAATCCTCTTGGATTTGTTAAAAGTAACCTCGATGTGCTTGAGGAGTATTTAACCGACATCCAAAGATATTATCAAGAAACGAGTAAACATCTGACAACACAAGCCTCACAAGAGTGGCAAGATGCGTTAATTAAACAATATGATATTGAATTTATTTTTCAGGATATGCCGTCCTTATTAACGAGTAGTATTGGCGGTATTGAAAAAATTACTGAGATTGTGCAAAGTTTGAAAACCTTTGCACGAATCGAGGAGTGCACTAAGAGTAAAACTGATGTAAATGAAGGCTTAACCGCGACACTCAACATGGTTAACAGTGAACTCAAGTATAATTGTAAAATCCATGTTCACCTAGATTCCTTGCCTATAATTTATGCCTACCCAAGTAAATTGAATCAAGTATTTATGAACTTACTTATTAATGCAGGCCAATCGATAACCCATAACGGTGATATATTTGTTCGTACTTTTCAAAAAGAATCCGATATTGTCATCGAGATTAAAGATAACGGTAGTGGTATTGCTGCTGACGTCTTACCTCATATTTTTACCCCCTTCTTCACGTCTAAACCGTTAGGAGAAGGTACTGGCCTTGGTTTGTCAATCAGCCATGGCATTATCCAACAACATGATGGCAGAATAGAGGTAACATCTGAAAAAGGTAAAGGTAGCTGCTTCTCAGTATATATTCCTACCAAATTAAGCTGATAGAAGTTAATTCTTCTAGCAAATCCCTAGTGACGATTAGTAATGTTAGCTTGAAATAAGTTCAAACTTTAAAGTAGTAAAATTATTATATTGCTTTGCATTTTGCAACAGTAGCGAAGGAAAGTAAAATAACAAACTGATAAATAACACTATAAAAAATGGAATGCTCCTTGCAAACCAAGTAATTAGTTATAAAATTAATTATTGCACCAGGAGTTTTTATGTTGTCTTCAAAAAATATTCAGCGTTACTTTTTTGTTTGCCTGATGATTTTCAATGGGTCATCAAATGCAGCCCCATTCGAAAGTTGCCCCTCTAAGGCCTTTTTAATGCAACAAACCACTGCACAACTTTATGGCGTAAACCTTGTAACCGGTAATTATGATTTATTAGCAGATGATTTAGGTACGTCTGATAAAATTAATGCCGTTGGTTTTAATTTTCATGATAATTATATTTATGGCTGGGGTTATGAATGGGGCACTCTAGTTCGTATTGGTAGTGACTTCCAAGCGACGCCCATTGAGTTATTGAATAACCCCGAAGTAAACTTCTATGTAGGTGATGTTGCTCTAAATGAAAACAGTTATTACTTCTATAAAAAAGGAGCTAGTTATGGCTTATACAAAGTTTCGTTAGAGGAAGAAACAAGCGACTATCTAAAGGTTATTAAAGTGATTTCTGGTAACGCTTTGTCACTTACAATATACGACCTAGCTTTTCATCCTAATAATAGTTTTGCTTACACTGTCGATAATAATGGTCAGCTTTATCAAATAAACGTCACTAATGGCGACTTAGTTAACTTAGGTAATATTGGAGAAACAGGTACTTTTGGTGCTGTTTATTTTGATGTAGGTGGTAATTTTTATATTAGCCGTAACACTGATGGTAAAGTATTTATTATCGACGTTGCAGACTCAAGCCCTAGCGCTAGTTTTTTTGCTTATGGTCCAATTGCTTCTCAAAATGATGGTGCTCGTTGTGCCATTGCGCCCGTTATTGATGAATCAATTGCTGCGACAATAGATTACGGTGATGCACCTGACAGTTACGGTACCACCTTGTTCAGTAATGGTGCTAGGCACGGTGTTAGCAATATTTATTTAGGTAATACTATAACAACTGAACATAATGCAAACGTATACCCCAACACCGATGAAGACGATGGTATCCTTTTTATAACACCTTTACTTGCCGGTAGTGCAAGCCTTATTCAAGTACAAGTAACTGGGGCTGGATATCTTAATATATGGGGTGACTGGGATCGTGATGGTGAATTTTCACTTGAAGAAAAATTAATTTCCGATAGATATATAGATAATAATAGTGAAACCATTATGGTTAATACGTCAGCCAGTGCCTTAAACGGTTACACTTGGGTTAGAGCTAGATTCACCTCAATAGCTGATATTGTAGCTAGTGGGGGTGCCCCCGATGGTGAAGTAGAAGATTATAGAGTGTTGGTTACAAATTCAGGAAATAGCCAAATCCAAGATACTCCCTACTATATTGCCTTTGAAGATAGTTGGCCAGAAGAGGGTGATTACGATATGAATGATGTGGTGATGTTACAGAACTCATCAATATTATTAACAGATGCATTTGAAATTAAACAAATAGAATTCCAAGGCGAATTAAAAGCACTCGGTGCTGATTATCATAATGGTTTTGCCATTCAGTTAGATAATATCTTACCAAGTAATGTAAACGTCAACTTAGTACACTTTGAAATTAATGGCGTTATACAAGAAGTTAGTGCAATTGAAGAAGGTACTAATTATTTAGTCATTAAAATTACCGATGATTTACAGAATCATATCCAATTAACAGAAAGCTGTAAATATTATAAAACAGTAAAAGGTTGTACTAACTCATCCTTGATGACTTATAGCGTAACCGTGCCTTTTATCACCCCTATTACGCAAGGTGAGTTTCCCCAAGCACCTTATAATCCGTTTATTTTTGCGCAAGATTCTACCTATCATGGCGATCTATTTTTCCATCCAGGTAGAGGGTTAGAGATTCATTTAAAAAATAAAATACCCACCTCTAAAGCCGATGTCAGTAAGTTTGGTGTTGCAGATGATGCAACACAAGCATCAAGTGATTATTACTACCAAACGAGTTCAGGTTTACCTTGGGCATTAGCCATAAACCCAGGCTCTATAGAAGAATGGAAGCACCCAAGTGAAAGGGTCGATTTATTACAAGCCTATCCCGACTTTCAAATTTTTGTTGAAAGCAATGGTAATAAAGAAACGAGTTGGTTTTCTCAAAGTAATGCGATTAGTTCTAAACTTTATTAATATCAACTTTATGAACATAGGAATACAGATAATGAAAAATCATATAATTAAACTCACAATGTTAAACATAATCCTAGGTATAACAATAACTAGCTGTGGTGGAGAAAAAGATAGTGCAGTTCCAGAAGAAAACCTACAAACAAAAGTAGTAACTCAACAGGAAACTGAAGCAACAATCGCCACCAGTGAATTAATAAGTGAGGCTGACTTTAATTTTATTTCTACTGTAGATTTAGAGGTTATAATCCCTGCTTCACCATCAACTTCTGTTGGCTACTTTATCAATATATGTACCGATTTTTCTAAGGTAAATGATAAGGCAAAAATTAATTATGATAGTTGCAAGCTAAGAGCAACTCTACACACTTCAGAGCAGCTATTCACTTTATCGTTAAGTAATTTAGAATTAGCGGTAGTTGCTCAAATTTGGCCAATTGCAGAGGGTGCCCAACCAGTCACTATTTACTGGAATATAACTGAATCTAGTACCCGTTGGAACATAGCTATTTAAATAAAATAAACAGCCCTGCCCCTTAACTACATTAGTACAAACGAATAAGTTAGTGTACAGCAAGACTGCTTAAATTTATCGTTTGTACTCATATTTTAAAATAGTCTATAGCTATGTAATAACACTAACTGCCTGCTTATCTGTCTACTTATCTGTCTACTTATCTGCCTGCTTAGTAATGTCGCATATTAAATTGCATAACGCTAAACTCAAGATTAAATTTATTTTTATAGCGTTACAATAAGATAAAACCTATATATAACAATAACAAGCATTGTGGCACGTAATATGAATTGTTAATGGTAAGCGTCAATATCATTAACTTAGGACACACCACATGAAACAAATTTCGTTCGACTGTATTTTTGTCCTAATCCTACTTTTCTGTAGTGGTTGTGTTTCTTCATCGATAAGTGACTCTGTGGCGTTAATAGAAAAAGAAGGTGATTTACAAAATAATACTGCTAACTACCGAAGTGTTAATCAAAATGTTTTAAGCCGTATTCAAGCATTACGTAATTCACATAACATAACAGAAAAAACCAATAGCCAAGCAATCACTGACAGTCAAAGTTATACGTTTGTTTATAATTTATATAATAAACAATTAAATTACGATGACAAAATTAGAATTATCAGTTTACTAGTTAATAAAAATAAGACGTTCATCATTAACATTGCACCTGCTCAAGGGGCAAACACTCTAGACCAATTAGCACTATCAATAGCGAGAGCAGAGGCATTACGTCAGTATATAAATCACTTTAATAAGAGAGTGACCATCAAGTTTGCACCAAAGCTTTCACCAAATACCATTAACTTAGTTATTGGTACTTAAGATGACTACCTCAATAATCATAAATATTCATCTTATTTTGTCTGCTATATGGCGTCATAGATATTTAATAATATATCCAGCAATCACATTACCTATTATCGCCGTCATTGTTTGCTTTATTTCTCCTCGAACATGGCAAGCACAAACGACAATATTGGTACAAGAAAGTGCCAAAATGAATCCATTTCTTGAAGACTTATCGGTAGCAACCGATTTAGAAAACAGAATGACAACTTTAGATACCTTACTTCATAGTCGACATACTCTCATTAGTGTCGCGCAAGATTTAGTATTGATTGATGATCAATCAACAGATTTTCAAAAAGAACAATTAGTAAAAGAATTATCTGCAGCACTTAAAGTAAAATTAATAGGTAAAGATTTGGTCAAGCTTGTTTATCAAGATGATTCCCCCGAAAACATTGTCGATATTCTACTTGCAGTTAGAGCTAGATTTTTAGAAAAATTATTAGCGCCAGAATTATCAGCTATTGATGCTTCTGAATCGTTTCTAACGACCCAATTAACCTTAAAAACAGCAGATCTTCAAAAAGCTGAGCTTAAGTTGGCTAATTTTAAACAATACAATGCAGAGCAATTACCGCGACTTTACAGTGCAAACAGTAACCGTTTCAGTCAATTAAGTATGTTATTAGAACAACGAAAAATTGAATTATCGGGCGCTATTGCCGCTAAAAAGACAATTCGTACCCGGCTAGCGCAAGTTGATCCCGTTATGAGTGAAATTGAGCAAAGTATTGTAACAACTAAAAGTGAGCTAGCTATTTTACGTTCACGTTATACTGATCAACATAGCAAAGTTGAAACCTCTCTTAGAAAATTATCACAGCTTGAAGATGAACGAGAATCTCAAAGCAGAACATCCTACAAGATAACCGAGGTTGACTTAAATCGTTTATGGGAAGTTGCTAGTAGTATGCAAGACGGTGAAGTTGATACTAATCAAAACTTGTTATTAGTCTCGCAATTGCAAGAATTACAACTCGCTGACAGTAATGTCGAAAAAATTAGAGAAGAAATTAACTCAATAGCAAAGCAAATAATAATACTAAAAACCTCACTTGCAGGAACTGGTGAAATGGAAAGACAATTACAAGAGCTGGAAAGAGATCTTAAGATACAACGAAATTTATATAGTGATTTATTGTACCGCTATGAAAAAGCAAAAATAACTGGTGCTCTTGGTCGTTTTGAACAACCCGAAAGAATCAAAATAATCGACGAACCATACCAACCTAGTTCACCAACTAACTCCCCTCTTTCAATATTTTTATTAGCTGGCATTATTGGCGGTATATTTTTAGGTGGCGGCTTAGCATTATTTGCTGAATTAGCAGATACATCAATACGTGCAAGATATCAGCTTGAGTTAATTACTTCAACGCCGGTAATAACTCGGTTACCAAAAATTGGTGTTCAGCCTTTTGAAAGTATAAAAACATTAGGAGAAGACATATGAAACCCGTCATTGTTCATGTTGTACAGCACTTAAAACCTGGTGGTATAGAAACCTTAGCATTAGAGTTTCAACGAGCGGCTAAGCCCTTTTTTGATGTTCACATCATCTCTCTAGAAAAACACAACGTCAAATGTTACTGGAACAACATGGACGGTTTTAAAGAATTTATCCATGTATTGGATAAAAAAGAAGGTTGGCAAGCCAGTATATTTACCCAATTAATACTATTCTTTAAGAGAATTAATCCTATGTATGTTCATACCCATCATATCGGGCCACTAATATATGGTGGTGTTGCAGCAAGGCTAGCAAACATTAAACATATCATACATACCGAGCATGACGCATGGCATCTTGCCAAGATAAAACCTCGTTTATTACAAAAAATATTTATTACTTTAGTACGCCCTATCTATGTCGCTGACGCTCAATTTGTTGCTAAGCAAGTTAACCGATTAATACCATCTTTACATCCGATAGTTATTACTAATGGTATCGACATTAATAAATTCATACCCTCAACAACTAGTAAACAAACGTTACTCAAACAAGCTAAATTACCATTAAAAATGAGGTTTATCGGTTGTGCCGCACGATTAGAGTCAGTAAAAGCACATGATGTAATAATCAAAGCATTGCATAATTTACCAAGTGGCATTGCTCTATTACTTGCTGGAACCGGTAGTTTAGAGGCACAATTAAAAACCTTAGTTATTGAGTTAAATTTACAAAACAGAGTGTTCTTTTTAGGTCACGTTAATGATATGACAACCTTTTATCCTTTACTTGATGTTTTCTGTCTTTCCTCACATAACGAAGGCTTACCTTTATCTCCTTTGGAAGCTCAAGCCTGTGGAATACCTGTAGTATTAACGGATGTGGGCGGTTGTAAAGAAGCTATATGTAGTAAAACAGGTATTGTTGTCGAAGCTAACAATCCGATTTTGCTATCAAAAGCACTGCTACGTTCACTTAATCAAAAAATGAAGCAATCACCTAGGGTCTTTGTTGAAAAACAACGTTCGATTGATAACATGATTAATCAATATGTTTCATTAACTCAATCTGATCTAAGGTGCAAGCGATGTTAAACCTAGTGATGATAACTTTTTTTGTGTCGGCAATATTTTTAGTGACCTACCATCATGCAATTTACCCCTTGATGCTTAAAGTAGTGACAAAGAATAAAAGTAGAGTTGAGCCAATAATTAAAAAACGTCGTTATGTGTTAAGTACTGAAGACAAAAAATTACATTGTTTTTCTGTAATTATCCCAGCATTTAATGAAGCTAAATTTATTGCTGAAAAAATTAGAAATTTAAGTTTTATTGATTATCCAAGTGATCGATATGAATTGATATTAGTCTGTGATGGATGCCAAGATGATACGTATGACATTGCAGTACAAACCTGTGCTGAAATCACTTGCTATGATTTACAGGTACAACTAGTCAATTTTAAAGATAATCGAGGAAAAGTAGCAGCACTCAAAGAAGGTGTAGCAAGAGCAAAATTTGATAATATTGTCTTTAGTGATGTTTCAGCATTATTACCAGTTAATAGTTTATTGATGCTAGATAGTCACTTTAAATGTCCTACTGTAGGCGCTGTTTCAGGGGGGTATCAATTTGTTCAAAAAGGAACAGTCGGAGAACAACGTTATTGGCGATATCAATCTCTGCTTAAATCAAGAGAAAGCTCTATAGCCAGCGTATTAGGAGCTCATGGTGCTTTTTACGCACTTCGAAAGTCATGTTACGAAGACGTTCCGGTAGACACTATTAATGATGACTTCATGATACCAATGAATGTCATTAAACAAGGTTATCGTGTGATATATGAGCCTAGAGTAGTCGCCATTGAACTTGAGCAAGTTAATTTAGAGCAAGATATGAATAGGCGCTTAAGGATAGCAGCAGGTAATTTTCAACAACTCGTATATTTATTGCCTTTGTTATCACCTAAGTATGGCTGGAATGCAATAAATTTTGCCTCAGGTAAAGCTTTAAGAGCAGTAATGCCTTTTATATTAGTATTTATTTTTATTAGTAATATTTACCTTGTACCCATCCACTATTTTTTTTTATTACCATTGAGTTGCCAAATTTGTGTATATAGCCTTGTTATGATTATTAATACATTTAATCTTTCACCAAAATTGAACGTATTGAGATTAGTATGTTATGTAGTCAATGGTTATTGGGTTGCCTTAAAAGGATCATTAAAGTACATGTTCGGCTTACAAGAAAAAATTTGGACTAAAATTTAGTCTTGTATTTATACTGATACTTAGGGGAAATTATGAATAACATTAGCTTCGTACATCCAAGCATTACGCTACTTAAAAGAACCATTGATTTAGTCTTCTCAATAATCTGTCTATTATTAACGCTTCCCTTATTTTTAGTAATAGCACTCATGATAAAATTATCTTCACGAGGAAATATATTTTATTGTCAATTAAGGGTAGGTAAAATGAAAGCGGGAAAAGTAGTACACTTTAATATGATAAAGTTTCGAACTATGGTTACTGATGCCGAAGCTAGCTCTGGCGCTGTTTGGGCAACGAGTAACGATAATCGACTTACCTCTATAGGTAAGTTACTTAGAAAAGTTCGCCTTGATGAACTGCCGCAGTTTATCAATGTGATTAAAGGTGATATGTCACTTATTGGACCTCGACCTGAGAGACCTGAAATAGTGATACAACTAGACAAAGAAATTCCCTTTTATTCTGAGCGTACTTACGATATGACTCCTGGAATTACTGGTTTAGCCCAAGTAAATCAAGGATATGATACCTGCATTGATGATGTTAAAACTAAAATAGCGTATGACTTTGCATACTCGCTATCACTTACTAAACTACATAGGTGGTTGTTAATGGATTTAAAAATTATTTTTAAAACTTTACTTATTATGGTGTTAGGACGTGGGCAGTAAACTAAGCATACAAGGATAAATATATGACGGATATTAATGTGACTTGTATTGGTGGTGGCCACGGTTTAGGCAACTTATTGGAAGTTATCAATGATTTTAACAGTGTCAATTTATCGGGTATTGTCAGTACCACTGACAATGGTGGCTCTACCGGGCGTTTAAGAGAAAGCTGCGATACAATTTCTTGGGGTGATATTCGCTATTGTTTATCAAAATTAAGCAAAGCGGTAACGAATAAAGAACCCTCTACTAAAGCACTTTTATTTGAATACCGCTTCAACAACGTAGGTGATCTATCAGGGCATAGTCTTGGAAATTTAATGTTTTGCGCCGTTGACTCTCTTTGCATAAGACCTACCGAAACTGTACAGGTGATGCGGGAATATTTAGGTATTACAGCAAACATCTTACCTATGTCTGATGCGGTAACACACCTAGTAAGTCATTGCGCTGAGCATAGTTATATTGGCGAGATTGAAGTTGATGAACACGCTAACCAAGGCATTAAAAAATTAGTATTAACACCAAAGGTTAAACCAAGCAAAGAAGTTTTAGATACCTTAAAGAATGCTGATATTTTATTCCTAGGTCCAGGCAGCTTTTATACCAGTACCCTACCCAGCTTACTAATGGATGCTGTTATTGATATCATTAATCAAAATACTAAACTAAAGATTTATTTTATTACCAATGTGGAAGATGAGTTCAATAACCAAATAATTAGCGATAATAATAGCAAACACGATGAAATATATTATCAGCTTGAATTCATTAAGAATCTTGGATTAACAAAAACAGTCCACTCCCTAATTCCTAGCCATCGTGTTTCAGCTTCTATCGAATTATGTAAACCTTATACCATTGCAAACCTTCCGGGAGATAGTACCGGTAGACATAAACAACCCTTTTATCGAGATCAGTTACTTGAACTAATTCAACGAGCATAACAAACAATATAAAGTACGATGGCAATGCTAAAATGACTATTTAGTTCAGTCAAACTGAGCACCGTTTTAAAGGTTTATCAATAATTATTTTTGTGGCGTATTACCCTTTAGTTTTCTAGTATGCTTTGCGGCAGAAAGTGCATTAAAGCATATTACTAACTTCCGTATTATGCTGGTTTAGTTCGATAATTTATAACAACATAAGCCGATCGTCACATGATAATAGTGTTTATATAAAAGGTTACCTGATCTGCTGTCTAAATACTCCCGCGATGGTTGTAGATTAGCCAATAATAAGTACGGATGAGCGTTATACTTAGTTATGGTGTTTTTTGTTTCTGTAACACTCTTTAGCTTTACGCCCTTTTTCATAAAGATAAGGTCTTAAAAAGCGTCTCAATGCCGGTGATAAGTAAGAAATAGTCGTCAACCAACCACTTAAGTTAGGGAGTGATATTTCGACTTTATCGCCTCTAGCCACACTGATTATTGCATCTGTTACTTGTTGCGGACTACTCATCGGTTGGGAAAAAACGATGTCTTCTACTTCATCTATTTCAGACATGATAAAACCAGTATTAATTGGCCCCGGAGAAACTAAACCAACACTAATACCCGAACCTTTTAATTCATCAGCAAGTGCGTAACTAAAAGCACGTAAGCCTGATTTAGTCGCTGAATAGGTTGCCGCCCCTTGTAATGGTGTACGGCCTGCTAAAGAGCCAACATTAACTACTCCACCTAAGCCACCTTTAGCAATACTCCTTCTAATATAAGGTAACGCTAATGCCGTTAATTCTATCGGAGCCCGTAAATTAATATCCACCATCTTAGCTAATTGTTCTGACGAATTATTTTCGACCTCTCCTCGTTTATGATATCCCGCATTGTTAATGAGATAATGAATTGCACCAAATTTTTGCTCAGCACTTACTAGCATATTTTGACAATCTACCGAGCTAGACACGTCCATTGCAATGGTTAGTACTGAAGTTTTAGTTGAAAGTTCTTTGCTCATTTGATCGAGTGCTGTTTGTCCTCTAGCGATTAAAACAAGGTTAGCGCTCATTTTTGCGAATGCTCTAGCGGTTTCTGCACCAACACCCGCCGATGCACCGGTAATGATGACCGTTTTTCCTTGAAAATATGTTGTCATAGTAATACTCCTCATTGAGTTTATTTCTTATGTTTAATTCCATCGTAATATTACCCATTATAGTGTTGACTAATATATAGACATCTAAAGTTGATAATAAACCTTTGCAAATAGACAACTGTTAATAAAATTCGATCACTTGTCGTAATCCACGTAATAATTTAATATTTTATATCGTTTTTCATATTCGCAACTTGCAATTATCAATTTGCATTTTAATATACTTTTTAATTATAAAATGCATATACATAATATAACCTACTGATATTAATTGTAATTATTTTTTGGCTCAAACATTGCAGTCTATAAAAGTGTATTAACTTAAAGGGTGAGTTTGTTATGTTGAATGAAACTTATAAAATAAATAATAACTTTATTATTAAAATCCACGGAAACTTTGATGCCGATACGGTAAAAGTTATGAAAAATGATATAGAAGCGTACAGTAAATTTACTACTAATATCATCTTCGATCTAGAGCAAGTACCATTTATTGATTCATCAGGCATCGGCGCAATCGTTTTTTTATATAAAAGAATGGTAACTAAAGGTTTTAGTGTCTCTGTTACTGGTTTAAAACAACAGCCACAAGAGCTGTTTCAAATGTTATTTTTAGATAAAACCATCGATTGTTATCAAAATATCGACTGTTACTTAGAAAATCCAACCACTTTGCAAGTTGCGAGCTAATGAATACCAAGCCTGTTTTGGTGTCTCTATGCGCTGTTTTAGTATTATCAGCATGTACTGCAACAAAAAAAGAAAGTAGTACAACAAAAACAGCAGGTTACAATACACATATATTTACTAATATTGAAACTTCAACAAATTTAGACGAAGCGCAAATGCATATTTATATTCAAAACGCTAAATCTGAACTATTGTCATTAGAGCTACAAGAGTCTAAACGCTGTATTGCAGGTCAATTAGCCATTGCACAATCCTATTTAACAAGAGCAACAGCAGAACATAATGCCGCTATGGAAAAAGATGCTTTTATAACATTAGTCGATTTTGATCGCCAAATACGTAAAATTCGCTGCATCAACCAGTATGTAAAAGGTCAATTAGGGTGTAGCTATTCCCAGCAAAAAGTAGTGCTTAAACGTTGGTACGATGAAGGAGACTTCAACCAATGTGACAACTCTTCATCGGTAAAAAAAGAAAAACCAATAAAAGTAAAATATACCATTAATAAAAATCATATATTAATTACTGAAACACTGCATGATTTTAACCAAGACGGAATAAAACCAATATATTACCCCCCGCTAAATAAACTGATTACCTTAATAAAAAGTTATCCAAATTCCACATTACTCATCAGTGGACATACTGATAGCAAAGGTAGCACCACATATAACAAGCAACTCAGTAAAAGACGAGCGCAAAGCGTTGCAAAATATTTTACTGATAAAGGAATTGCATCTTCACAAATTAGCGTAAAAAACAAAGGTGAAGAAAATATCAGAGAAATTGAGCATAGTGGTGTTTCAAGGGTCTTTAATCGTTATACATCGATCACACTTTTTTTAGATACCAGCGGTAAAAAGGAAATTTAACCATGTGTAAATTATTAATAGCAATGCTGAGTTTTATATTTGTTATGAATAATGCCCAATCAGCTGACATTATAATACGTCCTGGTGATGTACTCCAAATCGAAATCCCTGGTGAAATAGATTTTGAAAAAACCTTTCAAGTCAAACGTGACGGTACACTTAAATTACCTGAAGTAGGCAACGTTTCAATTGTTGGTAAAACACTAAAACAAGTTAACGAAGATCTAGCCAAGCTTTTAGGTGAAGAATATCGCGCCATCAATAATTTTAAAGTTTACTTAGTTGAAAGAAGAGTTCCCATTCAGGTATTAGGTTTTGTTGAAATCCCAGGAATGATAGATTTACCACAAGACGGTAATATACAAATGGCACTTCAAAAAGCTGGTGGTGCTGTAGCGGGTGCACAACTCGATAGAATACAATTAAATCGACAAGGTAAAGTAACCATCTTCGATTATAAAAAATATTTAGATACTGGTGACTTTTCTATTTTACCAACCATAGAACCTTTAGATGTTATCTTTGTACCCGCCTCGCCATTAATTGGTAATGTGCAAATGGACTTTGATGCGGCAACTTTATCCGCTAGTGGTGATGGCTCTGAAATAGGAACAGCAATTAAGGTCTTTGGTGAAGTACTTAAACCTGGCGTGTTCTCTTTTAAAAAAGGAAATACTGTTGTCGATATGTTAATGCGAGCCGGCGGTGTCACTCGCTATGCTGGTGTTGAGCATATCCGGGTAATTAACAATGGTACACCTGAATTGTTTGATTTAAAAACCTATTTAGATACCGGTGATACCTCACATATGCCAAAAATCACGCCTGGTTCAACCTTATTTATTCCTATTCAAGAAGAAGAAGTTAAAAGCGGTTTACGTACTATTTATGTGATGGGCGAGGTAATTAAACCGGGTGCCTATGAAGCGCCCATAGGGACAAAATTTTTTGACATTTTAGCTAATGCTGGTGGCCCTACTCGCTTTGCTGAGTCGAGAAAAATCCGGATACTACGTACCACTGGCAAGGTTGATGCTTTTGACTTACAAGCTTATACCGAAGGATTAACGCAAGTCGCTATCCCGACAGTATCACCAGGGGATGCTATCTTTGTTCCTGAAAAAACCGATATGAATGAAAAATCATGGCTCAAGATTACCCCTGATAGAGCAATTAGAGTTATAGGTGCAGTGAAAAAACCAGGTAGATATGAATGGGGCGATGAAATGAGCTTCCTTGATATCTTAGCTCATGCTGGTGGCCCTACTCAAGACGCTGATATGTCTCAAGTAAGGGTAATCAAAAAAGACGAATCAAAACGTATGGAACCTTTCGATTTAGACAGCTTCATTACAGAAGGGGGAAGCTTCTCGTTGTTACCTCGAGTTGGCGCAGGAGATACTATCATTATCAGTGAACGACCACGTGATGTTATCGATAATAAAGCGGGCTGGTTACGCCAATCTCAAGAGTCATCAATTTATGTTTTTGGGCAAGTTGGACAACCAGGGCGTTACGCGTTTAATAATAAACTACATATTTTAGATATACTTTCAGCAGCTGATGGCCCGAATCAATACGCAGATATTCATAATATAAAAATTACTCACCGTAATGGTTTTCACAGTAGAGTGAGTAGCCTTGATTTGGGCTTATACTTTGAAACGGGCGATGAAACCCTATTACCCAGAGTAAAATCTGGTGATACTATTTATATACCAGAAAGGAATAAGCCTTGGATCGATAATAAAAAAGAAAAAACAGTACGGATCATAGGCGCAGTAGAAAAGCCGGGACGCTATAAGTTCAGTTCAGACATGACAATTTTAGATATTTTAGCTGAGTCAGGTGGTCCAACCGAAACTGCATATTTAGAACGAATTATGGTAGTAAATATCTCTCGAAACCAATCAGAAGAAAATATCAGTCACGTTTTTGATTTAGAAAAATTTATTGAGTATCCCGATTTTACAAAATTACCTATGGTACGTGTGGGTGATACAATTTTTGTACCTGATGTATCTCAAAGTAATTGGAATGTGTTTATGGCTAATGTCAAAGATATGCTTAGTATCGTATCGCTTGTAGCCATTGTTGGAGGTTTATAATATGCAAGAATTACCTATTCATTATGCTGAAGTAGAAGCAATTTATAATCAAACTATTGGCTCGGGTTATAGAACCTTAGCGATTACTTCAGCTCAAGCAGCCGAAGGAAAAACTACAGTTGCACAAGCAATTGTTAAACGAGCTCAAGTGGTGGGTAAAAAAGTATTATTGGTTGAAATGAATACCTTTAATCCTGTTTTATCAGAAGCCTTACGCATGTCATTAACAAGTCCCTTATCGCCAAATGAAATTATTAATATGGCGGATAAGGGGTATAGCCTACTCCCTGCCCCACAAAATATAGGTGATGTTTTACAATACCGAGAAAGCCACTTATTACTTGAATCGATTAAAAAATGGCTTGTTGATTTTGATTGTATTGTCTTTGATACTTCCGCATTAACATCACTTAACCAAAGCAACATACCTGCTGAAATTATTTGTGAAGTATGTGAAGGTACGTTACTGGTGATTGAAGCAGGATCAACTCCGGCAAACTTGATACAAGAAAGTATTGAAAAACTGAAACTTAAAAAGGTTAACTTAATTGGCTCAATAATAAATGACAAAAACAATCCCTCGTTATTACTAGAATTACAAAGGTTAACCTATCGCCTTGACCAACTATTTCCTCGGATAATGACCAAGCTTAGAAAAAAACTTGCCAGTTTAGTATTACTTAATATTTCTGTTTAGCCTTTTAGATTAAACTAATACCCGGTATAAAATCATTAAAAATACTCAATAGTTATAGTGGTATAACGCTAATGTTATTTTTTAGCTAATATTACGCTTATAAAATCATAACTGTATAACGACAACATACCTGTTTCATGTAATACTATTCTATCAATAAGACAGACTTATCTAAATCCACTTACTGAAACTATCACACTACTATGACTTCTAGCATGCAATTATCACAAATCAGTGTTTATCCTTTAAAATCTTCTGCGGGCATTCAACTATCAAACAGTTGGATCGATGAGTTAGGTCTTAGCTTTGATCGAAGATTTGTACTGACTGATGATAAATGTCAGTTTATTACCGCACGCACTGAGCCGAAAATCTGTTTGATACAAGCCAGTATAACTGCAACAGGGTTAGTACTTACCGCGCCCGATATGCCAAAACTGGTAATTAATTATCTCCAACTGAGTGAACTTTATCAAACTGTATTTGTTTGGAATGATAATATTAATGCTCAACAAGGTAATAGTGAACATCATCAGTGGTTTAGTCGGTATTTAAATCGTCCTTGTCAATTATTACATTTTGGTGAATTATCTAAACGTAATGTCCCATCGACAAGTAATCGTACGAATCAATTGGCTTTTACAGACGGCTACCCACTATTACTAATTTCTCAAGCGTCATTAGATGATTTAAATAAACGTTGCCCAGCAATAATCACCATGAATCAATTTCGACCTAATCTGGTCATCGATAATTGTGACGCTTTTGCAGAAGATACTTGGCAACATATACGCATAGGCGAAGTAGAGTTTGAATTAAGAAAGCCGTGTACTCGTTGTATATTTACCACCATAAACCCAGAAACAGCGCTCAAAGACATACATCAAGAGCCGATAACAAGCTTAAAGACTTACAGACAAGCCGCAGAAGGTGAATTAAAAGGCGAAGTTCTTTTTGGACAAAATTTAGTCCCGCTTAATCATGGGCAAATAAAATTGACAGACACTATTACCATTATTAAGAAAAAAGTGCCTCCGACATTTTTAATCTCCTTAAGTGCAACACCAACTATTGTATCTCGTAAAAGTAAGAAAAAGGTCTCTCTTATTTTTGATTCTTGGAATAAAAAGCACAAAGGAGACAATCAACAAACTATATTAGAACAAGGTGAAAAGGCAGGTTTGATACTACCCTATTCATGTAGAGCTGGCATGTGTGGCCGCTGTAAAGTAAAACTTGTTAAAGGCCAAGTAGAGCAATTATCAACTGATGGTTTAACCGAAGTAGAAATGAAAGATGATTATATTTTAATGTGTAGTTGTATTCCAACAACTGACGTAACCCTAATTCGTTAACTAATAACAGACCCTCTGCGCTAATAAAGTCGAGTGAGTAAAATTGAAGTAGCCATTTTAATGAGTATTGACTCGTGACCTTCTTATAAATTGGCGCTAATTTTTATCTGTTCTTCTATTTTCACCATCTCTTTCTCTATCATTTTACTTTTTTAATAATTTCGTCTTAGAGAAGCCAATTTTCCCTTAGTCATACGAAGGCGTCGTTTTTTCAATTTAAAAGTATAACTTGACGAAAAGTGTAAAGTCTCAGTAAAAAAATCATCATATTGACTATCACGTAAGACATGTTGACCCGTGTTACTCTCTTTGTATTCGCCTACCCTAGTTAGAGAGTCAATCAATATTTAATGGCTAATCAATAACTCACTAATACATCGTTCTATCAATTAAATTAACTTTATTTTAGCCTTCATGTTTTAATCAAGTCATCACAAATAACGTAACTTCACGGCTAAACAATAAATGACTTATTTAAAAAGTAATAACGTTGACAAAATAAATTGTCATAACTGTAATAAAGATATAATTACCACTTTATTATTAGGCTAGTATCGCTTGTATCAGTTAAAATGAGCCTCATAGAAAAAGTTAAAACCTGGTTAAAAAAAAAGGTAGTGAAGCGTTGATAAATAAACTGATTAACTGGATTACTTGTCAAGAATGTCAGGGCCATGGCAAAAAAACGATGCGACTCCGCAAGAAAGTTCGTCTGAGCTATCAGAGAGAGTTAGACAAATTCGAAGCAACAAATAGCGAAGGAATAGCACCCGTTAGGCCTAAAGGTCACCTCTACGATTGCGTGAGCTGTAGTGGAACAGGTTTGATTCAAGCTGACAACAGCCCAATAGTAGATAAAGAGAGCTACCCACTTGTTGCTATTATTGGTGGTGGTATTGGCGGAGTGGCTTTAGCTGTAGCTTGTATGCACCGCGGTATCCCTTTTACACTTTATGAACGCGATAGTAGTTTCGATGCTCGCTCTCAGGGGTATGGCCTTACCCTACAACAGGCAAGTAAAGCCATTGAGGCATTAGGTATTTTATCGTTAGAACAAGGACTGATCTCAACAAGACATGTGGTTCATACGACAGAAGGAAAAGTGATTGGTGAATGGGGTATTAGAAAATGGCTGCAGTCAGAAGCAATAAAGTCGCCCAAACGCACTAATATTCATATCGCCCGACAATCTTTGCGTTTGGCATTGCTTGAGCAACTTGGTGGACACAATGCAGTACAATGGGGACACAAGTTAGTCGATTTTAATAAAAGTGGTAAAGACTGCAACAATGACGCGATAGATTTAAGCTTTCAAGTTGATGGGAAGATTAAAACAGCCAAAGCCGACATAATAGTAGGAGCAGATGGTATACGTAGCACCGTACGAGAATTACTTATTAGTGAGGAGATAAGCCCTTTACGTTATCTTGGTTGTATTGTGATTTTAGGTATTTGCCCTTTGGCTGATCTCGATGGCCTTGAAAGTTCTTTGCTAGACTCAGCTACAGTATTTCAAACCGCTAATGGTCATGAGCGAATATATATGATGCCGTATGCATCAGACTCAGTAATGTGGCAACTTAGTTTCCCCATACCAGAAAAAGAGGCAAAAGCCTTGAGTAGTTTAGGCCGACAAGCGCTAAAAGATGAAGCGTATCGTAGATGTCAGTGGCACGACCCTATTCCTCAAATTTTAGCAGCAACCCATGAAGCTCAGGTTTCAGGTTATCCCGTATATGACCGAGCTCTTCTCGAGCCTGAATTATTAGAGCAAGGACATCAAGTAACCCTGATTGGCGATGCTGCTCACCCTATGAGTCCATTCAAAGGACAAGGCGCTAATCAAGCACTACTTGATGCTCTAGCACTAGCCCGAAAGATATCAATAGCATGCAGGCCCAAATCACATTGGCGAGTCGCTGGCGTGAGAGAAAGTGTATTAACCGACTTTGAAGCAGAAATGTTAAATCGTAGTGCCTCTAAAGTTAAAGATTCAGCCGACGCAGCTCAATTTCTGCATTCAGAGACTGTACTTCATGAAAGTGATGAGCCCAGAGGACGTTGCTTACAAAGAAAGACTCTTACCCCAGAGCTGCACAGCATAAAAAAAAATAACAACAGCTAATGACGACTACTATGGTCGTAATATTTATTGAGGTGATTTATGGTTTATTGGCCATGTATTTTAAAACTTAATGGTGATGATGAGCTTATTTACTTAGGCTCTGAGGTAGACTTTATTGCTGAGTGTCACGAATTAATATTTAGTGATGAGGATTACATCATAGACTCTAGTGGTTTGAGTTATATAATCGAATTAATATTAGGGAAGCTTACCTTAGTCAAAAAAAAGCGAATATTAGCTGTCAATGAAGTAACCGAGTTAATTCGCGCCAACGAGTTCAGTAAAGCTGAGTTATGTCTGACTAAAATACATTTTTTAACGGTATCAGATGCCATTCAGTCGTTACTTTATTGAGCTAAAAATAGATTAATAACGGGATGGTTTGTGCAAATAACAAATAAAAGTTAACTACTTATTTATTGAAGATGATTATTTAAGTGCATTACATCTACCATTTAAAATTCTTTTTTTGTTAAGTGGCCATAGGTAAAGTCTGGCGCTAAAGGAAAAAACACTCCCACAGTGTTATTGCATGAGTCACAAACACCTCGGTATACTGCAAGAGAAAACGATATTTAGCTAATAGAATTTTAGGATCAATCACTTGATTAGATCTTACTCCAACAATAACAGGAAAGGCTTACGATAGTTTGATTGAGAGCTATTACCTAATGCCTAATATCTAGTCAGAGACGTTAGCGCTAATATAAATAAACGTCCCATTACTCTTATATCCTTATTATTAGAATTAATATGTAATCCGATTTTGAGTATAAGTATGAAAATCATATTGAAAACATAACGGCCTATTAAGAGGCTAAAATAGTGGGATGAAATCGAACGGAGCGAACAGCCCACTGTTTTTAGTTCTGTTGAGTTGCTTATTATATTCACTTTACTTCTAGGTCAAATACAACATTAATTGATGCTGAAAAAACAATATTCTCTTGAAGGTATTTACCTGTCCGGGAAGGGTTGCTGATTCGTGAACCTGTAACCTTAATACGCTCTATATCGCTGTTTGCTCCATATCGATAGCGGCTATTATTAGATGTTGAGTTGATACTATAAATTTTACCTAATTTAGCATCAAAAGCATTAGCCAATGATTTACCCTTTTCTTTAGCATTTTTTACAGCCAAAGCATTAACCTCATCTTTTAGCGAATCTGCTTTTGATGATTTTAATTCGATGCTACTGATCTCATCAATTTTTACACTTAGAGCAAAATCCATAAAAGAATTTAAAAGTTTAATATCATTTAGAGTGATTTTTATATTCCTACTTGCTGTATATCCATCTAACTCTTGTTTATTGTTCTTTGAATAAGAATAATTAGGCTGTGTAGTTATACTAGAAGCTGAAACGTTTTCTTCATCGATATTGAATTTAGCTAAACCATCTAGGAAGTTATTAACCCTGTCATCAACAACCTTTTTTGCGTCTATACTTTTTGTCTTTAAACTTTTTACTTCTAGTTTAATAACTACAATATCTGGTATAGCCTTTAGTTGTGCTGTTCCTACTATTGAAACATGACGGTTGTTGGGCACACTGCTGTTTGCATATGAGAAAGAAGAAAATGCCAATAAGGCGAGAATGCTTAAGTTTTTCATTGAACCTCTTTATGAATATAACGCCCTGTTAAGGGAAGAATTGTAGTTGGCTAAAATGTGCGAATGCTAGCCAACTGTGATTTGTCCGTTTGAGCAAGTTATTAGAGCTTTAAACTACCACAAAAATTTTAATGTTTTATTCCTTAAATAGAATATTAGAATATACAACTTTATGTTTTTACTAATTGGTGATTGCGCTATTAACCTACCCTTGATCGCCTTTGTTGATGTTAAACTAAAAGATCTTAGGTATGACCATTGTTCACCACCTTCTGAATAAAGAAAAGTAAATTTATTATTTTTTCTTACTATTTTAAGGTATAGATAATTTTTCTCAACTAAATAGTGGTAAGCATCCTCACCCGTTAAGGGAGTCACTGTGTAGGAATTCCTTTATCTCCAGACTTAAACCGTTCAAATAAAAGCTTTGCCCAATAGTCTGTATCCGCGTAAATAAATAAAGCGCCACCATTATAAGTTTTTTGTTCTTTTTATCATACTAAATCCTATAGTGTGCTCTATATTAATTGAGCTCTAACGCCCTATTAATGAATTTGGTAACAGTGAATTACAAGAATAAAAATAATGAATTACAGCGAAATCATAAAATAAAGAAGTTTATTTATAGCACATGTGTAGCGTTTTTATTTGTAATTTTATTATTTAAAGAATAACACCAAAATGTCTCCTGATACCACATTGCTTACCTAAGCTAATAAACGCCAATCAATGATTCGGATTAGATTTTGTCTTGATAACACTAAGCTAAGCGGAAAAGAATGGTTGGCTATAATCGCGAAACGATGGCCAACTGTTATTTTTCCTTTAGCAACTTGTATATAATATTATTTTAGAACGACTTAATACATAGGAAAAAGTTAACACCCTGTTATTACATTATTCACACTTGCAGGAATTGTAGCGCTGCAAGCTTCCGTATATCTTGCATAACATTCTTGTTCATCCCAACCCACACTTAAGCTATAACAATCTCCGTTTGACTTATCTTCTGTAAAAACTTGAATACCATTATTCTCTTCTAAATTAATAAGTTCAGCCATGTCATAACTCTCAGGACCACAGCTTGAAGACTCGCTTACAGATTCTGGATAACCATACCAAACCTCAATAGAACCTATATTAGTACTAACACACCCTGTTCGATCTAATTCACTCTCAATTTGAGCCTTTAGGTGGACCATATCAGATAAGCTTTTCATAGAACCACCAATACTTTCGATCACCGATGCTTTTGTGTCTGACTGCAGATTTATATATTTAGGTGCTGCTGTAGCGGCTAAAATACCAAGAATAACAATCACTATAACTAATTCAATAAGAGTAAAACCGTTTTTATACACTATAACTAATTCCTATTTTATACTCGTTTCATTATTCTACTTTATTGATAGTTGACCAACAATCCTCGTTGAATCACGGAGAATATAATGCCCTCTTAAGCTGAAAAATATAGCTGGCTAAAATGTTGAACGGAGTAAAAACAGCCAGCTGTATTTTTCCGTTTGAAGCGCTTGTTATAACTCAATACCAGCTAAAATCAACAACTGACGACTATTTCGTAATGTTAGAATTCTAATCTCATTTTCAATTTTATAGATAATACGATAGCTACCAAATATAATTTCTCGGTAACTTGAACCTAATAACTCCGAAACCGGACGACCCATTTCAGGTTGAGATCCAAGTAAATCTGTATGATAGAATACATCATTCACCGATTTATCAGCGGCAGATGGCTTATCAAGTGCGATAAACTTAGCTATTGCCTCTAATTTATCTAATGCTAAAGGTGACCAAATTACTTTTAATTTTTATACTCTTTAAAATTTGAGTGCGAGCATCAGAATTAGATATACCTGAGCCTGCAGAAAGTTGAGCTTCTACTTTTTGTACTTCTTCAAGTAGTTCAATCTTTTCTTGCATAGCTTCATATTCAGAGACATCGATAACTACAGCCACACCTTTTCATCTTTGGGTGATAACAATGGGTCTTGTTGTTTCATTAATTTGACGTATAAATGAAGCCGCTCCAGCCCTAAAATCTGATAAGGGGTGAATATCTTGATCAAAGTGAAGTCTACTCATAACAATACCCTTAGTTGTACTAAGTATTGTACTATAAGTATTGTACTAAGTATTGTGAAAATTAGAATCTAGCGCAAGACTTTGAGTTATAACGCCCTGTTGATGACTTTCAGAAAAGCCATAAAAATTAATATTTACAATCACTTAACTCGCACGTAAAAACACAGGCTCTACATTTGTAGCGTATATCTAGCATTTGAGAATAAAGTACTACATTGATTTATGGTTTTGGATTTCTAACTAATAAGCTGTTAAACAACCAGTAGATAACTAACAGTTTAATATGAGGAAAAATTCCTTCTTTCTACAAGATGAGATTAATCGTTCATAATTTCATAATTTCAAGAGATTACTTTATTATTACTTTAAAATCAACAAGTTAAAAATAAAGATCAAAGTGATTGATGTGTGAAAGGAGGGAATATTACTGCTTTGTTGTAGAAAGAAGGAATTAGCTTAAACTGTATATAAAAACAGTTCCATTGAGATAGACATTTAGACTATTGCTACTAATAATTTTTAGTTAACTCTATTAATTATTCACTTAAACAAAAAACGCGACCTAGTTGCCTAAGTCGCGGTATATTAAAATACATACTGAACTAGATTTAACTAAAAATTAATTAACCTATGCTAGTTAAACCGCCCATGTAAGACTGTAATACCGTAGGAATATTGATACTTCCATCAGCTTGCTGATAGTTCTCTAAAATAGCAACTAAGGTACGCCCTACCGCTAAACCAGATCCGTTTAGTGTATGCACTAATTCTAATTTGTTCGTTTCACTATTTCTATAACGTGCTTGCATTCGACGAGCTTGGAAAGCCCCCATACTTGAACACGATGAAATTTCACGGTAAGTATTTTGTGCAGGTAACCATACTTCTAAATCGAAAGTTTTAGCGGCACTAAAACCAACATCACCACTACATAATTGTACTGTACGGTAAGGCAGTTCAAGTTTTTCAAGAATAACTTCCGCATGGCGTGTTAGTTCGTCAAGGGCTGTCATTGAATTTTCAGGCTTAACTATTTGAACCATTTCAACTTTATCAAATTGATGTTGGCGAATAAGTCCACGAATATCTCGACCACCAGAGCCAGCTTCACTTCTGAAACATGGAGTATGCGCAGTCATCTTCATCGGTAAATTCTTCTCATCTACAATTTCATTACGTACTAAGTTAGTTAGTGGTACTTCTGATGTAGGAATTAATGAAAGTTTTTTATTTGATAAGTCAGTATGAAATAAATCTTCACCAAATTTAGGTAATTGACCCGTACCGTATAGAGAATCAGCATTAACTAAGTACGGTACGTACATTTCTAGGTAACCATGCTCTTCTGTGTGGGTATCAAGCATGAACTGCGCAATAGCTCGGTGTAATCTAGCTATTTTGCCACGCATTACAGCAAAACGAGTACCTGCTAATTTAGCACCACTTTCAAAATCTAAACCTTTATCAACGCCAAACCCCAAATCTACGTGGTCTTTTACTTCAAAATCGAATTCACGTGGTATGCCCCAACGTTTTAGTTCAACGTTGTCATCTTCATCTTTACCTGCGGGTACCGAATCATCAAGAAGATTAGGAATAGCACTAGCAATAGCATCAATCTTAGCTAACACTTCATCTTGCTCTGTTTTAGCCGCATCAAGGTCATTACCTAGCTGACTTACATGAGCAAGTAGTGGTGCAATATCTTCACCGCGGGCTTTCGCTTGGCCGATAGACTTTGAACGGGTATTACGTTCATTTTGCAGCTCTTGAGTTTTTACTTGAACAGCTTTGCGCTGTTCTTCTAACTCACTTAGTGAAACGGTATCTAATTCGAAACCACGTTTGGCAAGTTGTTGAGCGATATTATCTAAATCTGTTCTAAGCAGTTTTGCATCAAGCATAATTGTTCACATTCTTGTTAATGAAGTTATTAAAATTTTTACGTTTATTATCTATAAACTAGGTGTATTCTACTCCGCGATTAGGTAATCGGCGGTTATTTTACTAAAGCAGTTACCATATACATCCCAAGCGCTGCTGCACCTATACACAGTGAAACATTTAGTAAGATATTTATTGCCGCTTTTAACACGTCTCCTTGTTGCAATAGTAACAAGGAGTCTAGTGAAAATGTAGAAAAGGTGGTAAATGCACCTAAAAACCCTATTCCTATTAAGGTTCTATGCACACTAATATTGATAATTTCATGTTCTATTAGTTGATATAACAAACCCATAGTAAACGAGCCGATGATATTAACCATCAATGTGGCAAAAGGGAAACCTTTTCCGAGACAATTTAATACTAATTGCGAAATATAGAAGCGTAAACTGGCCCCACAAGCACCACCAAGTGCTACAAATACATATAAAGTAAAGTTACTAATAGCGTTGGTCATGGCTATTCCTATCAAGCTGGTTTAAATAATCGAGCTTTTCTTTGAGCTTTTTCTCTAAGCCTCGTTCGGTGGGCTGATACAAACGCGTATACGAACTATCGCCTTTGGCTAATACTTCAGGAAAATAGTTCTCGCCTGCAGCAAAGGCGTTAGCCTCGTCATGAGCATAACGATATTCACTACCGTGGCCAAGATCTTTGGTGATACTGCTAGTAGCATTTTTCAAATGTAAGGGTACGTCTAAGTCACAGGTTTGTTGTGCTAATACTTTAGCTTTATTAAACGCTTGGTAAACCGCATTACTTTTAGGAGCAAGGGCCATGTATACCGTCGCTTGCGCAATGGCGCGTTCCCCTTCACTGGGTCCAACACGATGAAAGGTGTCCCATGCGTTAATAGCAAGTTGCATAGCGCGGGGATCGGCATTACCTATATCTTCACTAGCAATAGCTAATAAACGTCTACCAACATACAGAGCATCACCACCCGCGGTAAGAATTCTTGCATACCAATAAAGCGCAGCATCAGGGCTAGAGCCGCGAACTGATTTATGAAAGGCGCTGATTAAGTCATAAAAAGCATCGCCACCTTTATCATAAAGCGCTATTTTACTACCAGCGACTTGGGCTATTAATTCAACCGTAATAGTTTTAACATCAGCTTTACTATTGCCAGTAACAGCATGGTCGACTTGCTGACTTTCTGCATCAGTAACTTGTGCTGTAGGTATCGTTGGTAAACTATCGAGGCAATTTTCTAATAAGTTAAGTAGGCGTCTAGCATCGCCATCACTTCGATTAAGTAAGCTTTGCTTAGCATCACCACTTAACTCGATTCTCAGTTGCTGCTCTGTCTCGCATAATGAGAGTGCGCGTTGTAATACGTAGGCTAAATCATCACGGGTTAATTTTTTTAAGGTATATAAACGCGTACGAGATAATAATGCTTGGTTTAATTCAAACGCGGGGTTTTCTGTTGTTGCACCTATAAAAATAATGGTGCCATCTTCAATATGCGGTAAAAAAGCATCTTGCTGAGATTTATTAAAGCGATGTACTTCGTCAACAAAGAGTACCGTTCGACGTTTATTAGCGCTCTCACTTTGCGCACGTAATTTTGCTTTTTCAATAGCGCTGCGTATCTCTTTAATACCCGAGGTAACGGCTGATACACGTTCAATTTCGGCATTAGCATGTTGGGCAATAATTTCAGCAAGTGTGGTTTTACCACTTCCCGGTGGGCCCCAAAAAATAAGTGAATGACAATGACCTTGTTCAATTGACTGCGCTAAGGGTGAATCTCTACCTAAAATATGTTGTTGACCAACATAGTCGGTTAAGGTTTTTGGGCGCATTTTTGCCGCAAGTGGCATAAAGCTATTTGCGACTGCATTGGTCTGCGACGAAGCTTTACCCATTGAAGAATTAATTGACTCTACTATACCGCTCTCTTCAGAGGTAAGATCAAATAATGAATTTTGCTGACCCTCATTATTGCTTTGACTATGACCAGGTGAATTATCGTTTGTCTTCAAGTCTTACACCTTCAGGCAAGCTAAATGTGAATAGTGATGCGTCAGGCTTAACAGTGCTATTAAAGTTACTTAAGCTGATTTGGCTTATTTGGCCTGTTGCATCTTCAAATGAGAACTCACTTAGCTGAATACCCTTAGCTTTTATTTCGTTAAAACTCAGGGTGAGTTTTTTAATTTGGCTGCTTGTATCTTTTGGCATAACAACAAAACGCCAGCCATAAGCGACAACGTCGCTCTGTTCGATTACATTGTACTCCTGCCAAAGTTTAGGTTCATCACTGGTTAGTAGTAAAATCGGCGTATTATGAATTGATTTAGCTAAGCTAAAAGCACTGGCTTGCTCAATAAACGGGTCATAAAACCACAAGGTATTACCATCACTAACAATCAATGTTGCATCGGGTGTTATAGTTTTCCAATTGACTAAGTTAGGTTTGCTAATAGCAAGGTTTCCATTACCTTGCTGCAAAATTTCACCCTGTCTATTAAGAATCTTTTGACTAAATGTAGCGCTAAAAAAAGATAAGTTACCGAGCTTAGCCATTAAGTGCTCTTTTGCTTTACTTGTCGGTGACGATGATGCAATGGTGTTTACTGGTACTTGGTCTGCGTAAGCCATCGGTTGATAAAAACTTAATACGGGTAATAATAGACTCGTTAACGCGAATGACCGAAAAAATAGTTTCTGTTTAAAATAGATCTTCATAGCTTTACTTCTAATGAGATGAACTGTACCCACACATAGCTGATACAGGAAAATAAGCGATAACCTTGCCTTGAATTAAACTTTTAAATAATCCTTGGCATAAGTAAATCGCAGAGAATAAGTTAATAATATAAGTTAAAAATCTCGCACTGGCGGCGGCGCTAAGACTTCACGAGCACCGTTATTACCTGGTGTTGATACGACACCTTGTAATTCCATTTGTTCAACTATTCGTGCTGAGCGGTTATAACCTATTCTAAATTGTCTTTGAACACTTGAAATTGAAACGCGGCGCTTTTCAGTGACAAAATTAACGGCTTCGTCGTAAAGTGTATCCACCTCTTCAGCCTCACTACCTTCAGCTTGTTCGCCAGGTAATAAAATATCTTGGTCATGCTCACCTGATAGAATTTCTTCAACGTAGTTAGGCTCACCACGAGATTTCCAATCTTTTACCACCGCATGCACTTCATGATCATCAACAAAAGCACCATGCACACGCGTTGGTACGCCAGTACCCGGTGGTAAATAAAGCATATCGCCCATGCCAAGTAACTGCTCAGCCCCTTGTTGATCTAATATGGTACGAGAGTTCAAACCTGATGATACCTGAAATGCCATACGCGTAGGTATATTGGCTTTAATCAAACCAGTAATAACATCTACTGAAGGACGCTGTGTCGCAAGAATTAAGTGAATTCCTGCAGCACGCGCTTTTTGCGCGATACGGGCAATAAGTTCTTCAACCTTTTTACCAACAATCATCATCATATCGGCAAATTCATCGACGATTACAACAATACTTGGTAATTTCTCTAACATCGGTGGTGTTTGGTCCATACCATCATTAGGTTGCCAAGTTGGGTCAATTAACGGTTCACCAGCAGCAATCGCTTCAAGTACTTTTTTGTTATAACCTTTCAAATTACGTACACCTACCGCAGACATTACTTTGTAGCGACGCTCCATTTCACCAACACACCAACGCAGTGCATTAGCCGCATCTTTCATATCCGTAACTACTTCAGCTAATAAATGTGGGATACCTTCATAAACCGAAAGCTCAAGCATTTTAGGGTCAATCATAATCATACGCACATCTTCAGGCGTTGATTTATATAACAAACTGACAATCATGGTGTTTACACCAACCGATTTACCAGAGCCGGTAGTACCAGCAACCAGTAAATGTGGCATTTTACCCAAATCAACAACAACCGGATCACCAGCAATATCAGTACCTAACACCATAGCAAGTGGTGATGGTGATTCTTCAAAAGCCGCACAACCAATAACTTCACTTAAGTAGACAATTTCACGGTGTTTATTAGGGAGTTCTAAACCAATAACCGATTTTCCTGGGATAACTTCAACTACTCGTACACTAATAGCAGATAAAGCTCGGGCTAAATCTTTCGACAAACTGGTTATTTTATTTACCTTAATGCCAGGTGCTAAATCTAATTCAAACCGGGTAATTACTGGCCCTGGGTAAACCGCAACCACTTGTGCTTGTACACCAAAGTCGAGTAATTTAGCTTCAACTAAACGGCTAACCATGTCTAATTCATCTTGGTTAATCGGATTTTTTGCTTTATCTGGACGGTCAAGTAAATCGATAGACGGCATTTCTTGAGAAGCCTGTTCTTCAACAGGTACAAGATTAACCTGACCATTTTTATCAGAAATACTTTGCTCAATGGGTGCTAACTGCGCCGGAATTGGAAATTGGTAATCATCGGCAACATCAGGTTTATCTACTTCAGCGAAAGCGGCAGTAATTTCTTTTTTACTAACGTGCTCTTGAACATTACCCGCAGAAAGTTCATTCATTAACTCAGAGATATCAATAAAGGGTTCATTTTTTGGTGCTGCCTTGTTTGACGATGGAAATTGTTCTTCTTTAACACTGAAAGATTCTGGTAAGTCAATAATAGTGGTTTGGGCGAATATTCCTGAAGGTAATGTATTTGACAGCTCTGGTTCGGGAGTCATGTGTTCTGATTTAGACTTTTCTACTTTATTGCTAAGTTTGTTTTTAACCAGACGACTTTTAATATTTCCAAGCTCGCCTTCATGATTAACACTTTCTTCACTGGTACCAAAGTTCGTTTTAATCAGTTTAGGTAAGCTGGCTAATTTAAGCATACCTGCAATGGCATAACGACCAACAGCATCAATAAAATTAAGCCAAGAAAAACCAGTTAACAGTACAAAGCCTGAACAGGTAAATAATAGAAACAATAAGGTAGAGCCAACAAAGGAAAAGTAAGGTAGTAAGGTTTTACTGAGTACATCGCCTAAAATACCACCCGCAGAAAAATAAAAAACATCATCGAAATTCATGCTAGCGAGAGAAGTTACGCCAAGATAGAACATGAAAAATCCAATCAATTTTAACCCTAACGTTAAATAGTCAAGTTTCATCAACTCATGAAAGCGTTGAAACAGAAGCCAACCGACAATAGCGATAACAAAAGGCAAGCTATAGGCAATAAGCCCAAAAAGGTTCAACAATAAATCAGAAAGGTAAGCACCGACCGCGCCACCTAAGTTACGCACTTGTGATTGATAACCTGTTTGAGCCCATCCGGGATCTGCTGGATCAAAGCTAAATAATGCCAACATCATAAACATAGCAAAAACAGTGAAAAACAATAACCCAGCTTCGAGTAAGCGCTGCACGCCCGTAAGTTGTTTATTGGTCAATGCATCAAGTGAAGCATCGGAATTTTCTATAAGATCTGAAGACAATTATAAGTACCATTGGAAAAGAATACGTAAAAGTTACATATAGCAAAGCTAAAGTATCAAATTAGCGCTTAATTGGCAGCAACAAATTGTCATTAGTGCATGTTTTTTTATACAGCTATGTAAATTACACAACTAAAACGTATTTTTCACCGCGCGCAATGACGAGTTTGCCACAATGGTTAAGCTAACAATGACTTTCCCGCGCTGATCCAAAAATCAGCTACGATTTACCTAACCCATTGATTATAAATTCAATCGTAAATCTGTTTCTACCGCTCTTATTTTTAAAGCTAACGTTTGATGGCCAGTAAATTAGTCGATTTAATTTCGTCCATCACTACATAAGTTCTACTTTCACTTACCGCCGGTAGTCGAAGTAAGGTATCACCGAGTAGTTCACGATAAGCAAGCATATCTTTAACGCGGGTTTTAAGTAAAAAATCAAAATCACCTGATACTAGGTGACATTCTTGAATGACATCAAGTTCATCAACAGCGGTAGCAAAATCATCAAAAACGTCTGGACTGGTTTTGGTCAAGGTGATTTCAACAAACACTAATAGCGCAGCTTCTAGTTTATGTGGATTTAAAATAGCTTTGTAACCCGTAATGTAATGCTCTTTCTCTAAACGCTTAACTCTTTCTAAACAAGGCGTTGGACTTAACCCTACCCGCTTTGATAACTCAACGTTAGATAAACGTCCATTCTTTTGCAGTTCAACAAGGATATTTTTGTCAATACGATCAATAGTTTTATTAATACTCATTTATTTAACTCTGCATTATTACTTATTTTTAGCATTATATAACGCCTTTATGAAAATAACGACAGGTTACTCTAGAAGTTTACTCATATACTAGCTGTATCTAAAATAAAGCACTTCAAATTTTCAATATGAAGCTGCACTAAATATAATAAATTAATTACAAGAGAGATAAATATGATTATTGGTGTACCTAAAGAAATTAAAAACCACGAGTACCGTATCGGCTTAACACCTGCAGGTGTTAAGGAGTTAACTGTAAATGGTCACGAAGTGATTGTTGAAAATAATGGTGGTGCTTCAATCGGATTTGATAATGAGCAATATATAGCTGCTGGTGCAAAAATAATTGATAGTGCTGCAGAAATATTTGCCACTGCAGACATGATCATCAAAGTAAAAGAGCCGCAGACTGTTGAATGCAATATGCTTCGTCCTGGTCAAATCTTATTTACTTACTTACATTTGGCACCAGATCCAAAACAAACTGAATTATTAGTTGCTTCAGGTGCAATTTGTATTGCTTATGAAACGGTCACAGCTGCATCAGGTGGTTTACCGTTATTAGCGCCTATGTCTGAGGTTGCAGGTCGTATGTCTATACAAGCTGGTGCTCATGCGTTAGAAAAAGCACAAGGTGGTTTAGGTGCTTTATTAGGCGGTGTTCCAGGCGTTGCTCCAGCTAAAGTATTAGTTGTTGGTGGTGGTGTTGTTGGTACTCAGGCTTCACGTATGGCTGTAGGTATGGGCGCAGACGTTACTATTTTAGACCGTTCTTTACCGCGTTTACGTCAATTAGATACTGAATTTGATGGCAGATTAAAAACAGTTTACTCCACTGCTGATGCCATGGACCAATTAATTGTTGAAGCTGATTTAGTTATTGGTGCGGTATTAATCCCAGGTGCTGCTGCACCTAAATTAGTCACAAGAGAGCACATCAAAATGATGAAGCAAGGCGCTGTTGTTGTTGATGTTGCTATCGATCAAGGGGGTTGTTTTGAAACATCAAAAGCAACGACGCATCAAGAGCCTACGTATGTCGTTGACGGCGTTGTACATTACTGTGTTGCTAACATGCCTGGTGGCGTAGCGCGAACTTCAACAATGGCATTAACAAATGCAACGATGCCATTTGCTGTTACCATCGCAAACAAGGGTGCTAAGCAAGCGTTATTAGATGATGAGCATTTAATGGCTGGATTAAATGTTGCTGCAGGTAAAATTACTTACAAGCCAGTTGCTGATATTCTAGGTTATGAATATGTTGATCCACGTGTTGCTTTAAACGCCTAAGTGTTAAACGTTAAGTCATACTATAAAAGAAAATATTTACAGTAAATAGCGCACTTTTGCTTACAGTTAAGCAAAAGTGCGCTTTTTTATTTACCGTTTTGTTTATCTTATAACGAACTAGCTATTTACCCCCTTGCATTATTTCCTTATCATCCCAACTAATGAATGATATGTAGTTAAAGTTAACTGCTTCGAAGTAATCAATTTTTTGGAGAAACCATGAGCGACGTAAGACACTGTCCCCTACTAATTTTAGGATCAGGCCCTGCTGGTTATACTGCTGCTGTTTATGCTGCCCGCGCAAACTTAAAGCCTGTTATGATCACTGGTATGCAAAAAGGTGGTCAATTAACCACAACAACAGATGTAGAAAACTGGCCAGGCGATGCTGACGACTTAACGGGCCCAGCATTAATGGATCGTATGCAAAAGCATGCAGAGAAGTTTGATACTGAAATTATTTTCGATCATATTGATTCGGTAGATTTTTCTTCTAAGCCTTATAGAATAAAAGGTAGCAGTGAGTATACCTGTGACGCATTAATTATTTGTACAGGTGCTTCAGCGCAATACCTTGGTTTACCCTCTGAAGAAGCCTTTATGGGACGTGGTGTTTCAGCATGTGCTACTTGTGACGGTTTCTTCTATAAAAACCAAAAGGTTGCTGTTGTAGGCGGTGGTAATACTGCTGTTGAAGAAGCGCTTTATTTATCAAACATTGCGAGTGAAGTTCATTTAATTCACCGTCGTGACACTTTCCGTAGTGAAAAAATCTTAACGGATCGTTTATATGAAAAAGTAGCTAACGGTAATATTGTTTTACACCTTGACCGTACTTTAGATGAAGTATTAGGTGATAACATGGGTGTTACTGGCCTGCGTTTAAAAGAAATGAATTCAGGTGCAACTGAAGAACTTGAAGTATCAGGTGTCTTCATCGCTATTGGTCATAAGCCAAATACTGATATATTTAAAGATCAACTGGATATGAAAGATGGTTATTTAACGATTCAAAGTGGTACGCAAGGTAACGCAACACAAACTAGTGTAGAAGGTGTTTTTGCTGCAGGTGATGTTGCAGATCACATTTATCGCCAAGCAATCACCTCTGCTGGAGCTGGTTGTATGGCCGCATTAGATTCTGAGCGTTACTTAGACGCTTTATAATCCTTGCACTAACGTTGTTGCGTCTACGTAATAACGTTATTATAAATACTATTGAGACGAAAATTAATGGGTCAGATTTTATATCAACTTGATAATAATAGTTTGACCTTTCCTCCGATAGAACATGCCCTCACTGAACCCAATGGTTTATTAGCCCTTGGTGGTGATTTATCACCTAAGCGTTTAATAACGGCGTACAGTCAGGGTATTTTCCCATGGTACAGTGACGATGACCCCTTAATGTGGTGGTCACCCAATCCTAGAGCTATCATCGACATTGATGAATTACGTATAAATCGTACTTTACGTAAAGCTATTAACAAAACGCCCTATCAAATTACGATAAACCAAGCCTTTAGCCAAGTAACCCAGTTATGTGCTGACGCACCGTTTCGCAGTGATGAAACTTGGATACTACCTGAGATGGAATCCGCTTATTTAGTATTACATCAACAGGGATTCGCACATTCTATTGAAATATGGCATACAGATGAGCATAACCATAAAGAATTAGTCGGTGGTTTATATGGCGTAGCTATTAATGGTTTTTTTTCTGGTGAGTCAATGTTCTATAAAAAAAGTAATGCGTCAAAATTTGCCCTTATAGCTTTGGGTCAGTTACTTAAAACTGCTGATATTCATTTTATTGATTGTCAATTACTTAACCCCTTTTTAGAAGACATGGGCGCTAAAGAAATAAGCCGCGATACTTTTCTTCAAAAACAAAAAAATGCACTAACTAAGATAATGTCCGATACTTTTTGGCAACCGCGTTCATTAACTTTATTATAGATATAAGTTTAAATTTAAGTGTCGATTTAGATTTAGTTTATGTTATTAGTTATAATTAACCATAAGAATTATATGAAATTGGCAAACTTTCAATGAGTGATACTTCCTATACATTGGGTGTAAGTAAAATATTTCCCTGTAATTATTTACCCGAACAACAAGAGTGTTTGTTGATTGCGGTTGATGAACGTTTACATAACAGTGAAAGTTATGGCTGGTTAATGACGCAAGGCTTTCGTCGCAGTGGCGAGCAGAGTTATCGACCAAACTGCCCTAATTGTAATGCTTGTCAGTCAATTCGCGTGCTAACAGATGAATTCGTCCCCTCTAAAAGTCAGAAAAGATCTAAGAAACGAAATAATCATTTTATTGTTAAACAATCTTCACAACTAAAAGATAGCTATTACCCTTTGTTTGAAAACTATATCAATACCTTACATCAAGACGGGAGTATGTATCCTGCAACTTTTAAGCAATTTGAAAGCTTCTTGAGCTGTAACCTAACTAAACAACTATTCATTGAAACTTGGGCACCTGTAGATGAGGAAAATGGCGTCAACGACGAGGTACTGGTCTGCGTAGCGGTAACTGACGTGTTGAGTAATGGCTTATCTGCTGTTTATACCTTTTATCATCCAGAATATAAAAAAAATAGTCTAGGCATATTCTCAATTCTTACCCAGCTTAGTTTTTGCCAGCAAATGGCTTTACCTTATTTATATTTAGGTTATCAGATTGATGAATGCCAAAAGATGAATTATAAAGACCGTTATTTCCCCTTTGAACGCTTTATTGATGGTCAATGGCTATTAAACGACAAGGCTAATGTTAATAAAGCTAAAATTGCTAAATAAATAGCCACAAGCCTTTACATTAGCTAAGCAATTAGGCATTATTCGCGCAGCTTTTTTATCTGCCAATAGATATCACCAATACTGGGATATTTAGCGGTTATATGCACAACATTAGAGGTTTAGCGCCCCATGGCGAAAGAAGAAAATATTGAAATGCAAGGTACGGTTTTAGATACTTTACCAAACACTATGTTCCGAGTTGAACTTGAGAATGGCCACGTTGTAACTGCACATATTTCTGGAAAAATGCGTAAAAACTATATTCGTATTTTAACTGGCGATAAAGTAACGGTTGAATTAACGCCATACGACTTATCAAAAGGTCGCATTATTTTCCGCGCTAGATAAGCCAGTTAATGACTTAGCCTTCCTTTTTTAATTAATTGTAGAAGTCGAAACAATAATATTAAAAACCAGCATCTCTTTTAGAATGCTGGTTTTTTATTGCCTGAAATATGAGTTCCAGAATAACTTAGAGCTCAGTCTTATTTTAGTCTTGGATAGCAATGCAGAGCTAAGCGCTCGTTAGTCCAGAGCTATATTAAAATTTGGCTCTCCGATTTAAATATCACGGGGATGACATTTTAATCTATGAGCATAGGTACAAAGCCTAAAGATAAGGCAGAGACAGCGGCATAGTCTGTCTCTGTATTTATTATTTATACGTTGTTATCAAACTTTTTTCAAACTGCTCAGCACTGATAGTCAGCCTATGCTCAGCGATAGTATCGTTAACTTGTTGAAAATGTTTTTCAATGGTTTCTAAGGTAATCGTATTATCATCAAGCTTATAAATTTGTAGTTGGCTTTGATAATAAAAAGATAAAATAATCAATGCTTTCTCTTCACCTTCTTTAGCAGCCAACTTGATCTTTTTTAGTTTTCGATAGACTAGGTTTTGTAGCTGCTTTATCTGCCAAACATAATAAATCTCAGTAAAAAACGTACTGTTTTTAATACTATGTAAAACAGCACCATTCAATAAAAGTGCTAATACAACACCTAATAAGTTATATCTAAAATTAGAGTCTTGCTGAACTGGTACTGCATCACTGGCTACTTTGATTAACTCACTAATATCACTAGCCGTTGAAAATAAGCTGATAAGTATTGTGCCAAAAAGTAGTGATAGTACTAATAAAGAGCTGATAAAACCTACAATAACAATATTTAAATGTTTTCTATAACGTACTTTATCTATCTCAATCAACTGCATGTGGGAATATAATCCTTAGGTTTACTATAATAAAAACTAATGTGTGGGTAACTGCGATATATTATCACTTTACGACCCTTTTAACTTAGCTTAAGACATAAATTCAAACCTGAATGACGTTGAACTTGTGCGGTAACACCTTGTTGCCAAACACGTTGATTTACGGCAATGGTTAGCTGTTTTTTAGCGCGAGTAATACCGGTGTAAAGTAACTCTCTACATAATAACTTGCTGCCACTTTGTTGTTTTGTTTGTTGACCGATTTGCGTTGCACTTTGTGTAGCCGAAAGTACCATAGCGACATGAGAGAACTCACTGCCTTGGGTTTTGTGGATAGTCATGGCATAAACACTTTCAAATTTAGGTAAACGTGATGGCAGTATTTGTCTAATAACTTGCTTTGATGCTTCACTCTCAATATCTTTACTTTGAACCTTTTCATTTTCAGCTGAGCTATCTTCAAAACACGCCATTAGATGTGTTTTACCTTTTTGATCGACCACTCGCCAGATAATCCCTATATCACCATTATATAAACCCAAGCGGTAGTCATTTTCATTTATCATAATCGGCTGACCATGATAGAGCGTTTGCTGATTTTGCTGAAAAGGTAGGTTATTTTTTCCTAAATAACCTTTAATCACTTCATTAATACTCTCAACACCGTAATCTCCCTGCCTTGTAGCACACAGCACTCTAAATTGTGATAATAATGCAAAAGCATCACTCACATCAGCACAAGATTCAATCGGTTGATAATATTGTTTCACTAACGGCGCCAGCCAGTTGCTAAGATCACCTTGGGCAAGAGATAACTGTCCAGATTGTAGTGTTTGTTGTGTTTGATTCAAAAGCTGCCAACTACTTTTAACATCACCTTGAATAACACTATTGGCTAATAAACCTATGCCACCTTTACCATCAAACCGTCTTGATTTGACCAGAAAGGATAAGTAATCAAAGCTGAATTCATTACTTTGCTTTTTATGATTAACGCTGGATTTAGCATTAGCGAAGAAGTTACTAAGTTGATCCGTGTTGAGTTGGCAAACTTTAGTTATATATTGTTCATTATCAAGACTAAAACCACCATGTGGTCGCGGCGCTATGTCAGCTAAAACACTACCTGCTGCGACAGAGGGTAGTTGATCGGCATCACCTAACAAGATAACTTTCGCGGTATCTTTTAATGCGCGAAATACTCGGGTCATTAAGGGTAAATCGACCATAGACACTTCATCAATCAGCACAATATCATAGGCTAATAGATTATCTTCATGGTACCTAAAATTAGGTGAGTTTGGTAATACTCCTAATAAACGGTGCAGTGTTTGTGTTTGTGTAGGAATTTGGGCAAGTACCTTGTCATCAATTAAGTCTTTAAAACCAGATACTGCGTTTACGATGGATTCTGACAAACGTTGTGCCGCTTTACCTGTAGGTGCAACAAGGGCAATATTAAGAACAGGTGCGCCCTGCTCTTTTGGTTGATCACTTTGCTGTTCTAACATAACCAATGCGGCTAATAATTTAGTAACCGTATAGGTTTTTCCTGTACCTGGACCGCCAGCAATAATACTGAAGTTTTTATTAATAGCATTGGCTACCGCCACTTTTTGCCAATCAATTTCTAAGGTTATTGCCTCAGTACCTTTCCCTTGAACAAGTTCATCTGGGAATAACGTCGCGATACACTGACTAATTTTGTCGTTATCATACTGACATTGTTGCAGTAAACGCGAATTAATAGCTTGGCCTAAATCGCTTTCAAACTGAAAGTAACGGCGCAAGTATAAATTATCATGTGCAAGCACCAATAACTGTTGATCATATGCTTGGATATTTAACTCTGTTAACATGGTTTGTAGTTGCGTTAATGGCGCAAACACAAAACCAGCATGGCTGAGATCCTGAGTTATATCATCACTATTTTGTCTGCTTTTTTTATTCGCATTAGCTGAAATGACAAAGCCTTTGCCCCAATGTTGATCGGCAATCTCACTTAGAGGCAAACAGCTGTGACCTGAACGCAAGCTAGCACTTAACGCTAAGAATACGTGGTATAAATTACGATGATTAATAGTCGCCGCTTCTGACTCAGCAGTTTCTTCTATGTATGTTTGCGCATTAGTTTGAGAGGTTAATGCGCTAAGCATTTCTTTAGCAAAGAAATAATCAATGGCTTCAATACCTTGAATGACTTCTTTGACTTGGCTAAAACGACTGTACACTTGTTCAACCAGGCCATGTTTATTATTAGCCATACTAAGCTCCCCCATTACTTTGTTTATTAGAAAAAAGCACGTCTAGATTATTGATTTCTTGCTCGGCTATTTTTCGATAATAAACTCCTGCCCCTTGATGTTCTGGATCTGTCGTCAGACCACGCAGATATAGATAATACACGCCACCAAAATGTTGGTTAACATCATAGTCCACTAGGGTTTGCTTTAAATAACGATGTAATGCTAATGAATAGATAAGATATTGTAAGTCATAATAATTTTTCTCAACATTATCGAGCAAGGCATCAAACTGATAATCTTGAAAGTTATCCCCTAAGTGGCTTGATTTATAATCACATAGGTAATATTTACCTTGGTATTCAAAGATTAAATCGATAAAACCATGCATCATACCGGATAGTTTTTTATAGCTAGGCAACATTACTGGGTATCTTAACGATGTGGCTGTTGGCTCTGTATTATTCCGCTCAGCACTATTTCGGTGATCGGTTAACAAATTAGCTAATGCGCCCGTGCCCTCGCCTTGCATCGGAAAATAAAATTCACTTTCACGTAAGGTTTCATTACTAGCAAGATCAGCAAGACATCCCAATGCTTCATTATTGATATTTTTTGAGGTGTTATTGCCGCTGTTATTATTTCGATTGTTATCGCTCTTGTTATTAGTAATAAAAGGCGCGCTAAGCACTTCTTCCAACCAATGAATTAGATCATCCGTGGTAAATAAAGTACCGTTATTGCCAGTATTAGTATTCGTATGATTACTATTTAGTTCGCCATAGGCTAATAACGGCTTTTCCATACTTTCTTGCCAGTCTGGCTCAGAAAAATCAGTTTTTTCTAAAATATCGTGTAATAAATTACCCGTATGAGCACCTTTGGTTAATTTAAAGCAAATCTGCTCAGCGTTAGTATCAATGTTTAATTCTGGAGAATTGAACACTGTAACAGATAATGTTGCTACTTGAGTGCTAGATGTATAGGTATCTCTGTCAGGATTAGAAACGCCAGCATGGCGAATATTACGACTTAAGGCTGAGAATGAACTTAACCACCAATCTCGCTCTATTTTACCTGTAAATTTACTAACCGCTGTATTAGAAAAATCATTTAAGTTATTCCGCTGATTCAGTGAAGCTTTATTTTCGCTGTCTTCATCAAGGTAACATTCAAGTGCTACTTCACGAATACCGATGGCATGCTCAGCACTTTTTCTCAGTGTTTGTAGCGCTTTAATGATGCTCTCTTGCTCTAGAAACTGCAGTGTTTTTCCTAAAGGCGATAAATGATAATTATCAAAAGCACAACACAATACATAACATCGTCGCTCCGCTCTGGTAATTGCAACATACAATAAACGAATACTTTCAGCATATGCTTCATTACTCATCGCTATTTTAGCTTCTTTTGACCCATCAAGACTCAAGCATAAATCACCATTTCTATCATGATATTCCAGATAACTGACTGACTTATTACCAAACTTAAGGGGATCTTTATGACGACAAGCAAAAGGAATAAAGACATAAGGGAATTCAAGGCCTTTACAGCCATGTTGAGTTATCAAACGGATAAGGTCGCCGTCGCTCTCTAAACGTAGCTCAGCTTCAACATCATTAGTTTCTAGATGACATTGCTGCTCGAACCAATTTAACAGTTCTTGTCCTTGACTTAATCGAACACTCGCCGCTTGTAAAATCTCAAATAAATGCAGCACATTGGTCAAACAACGATCTTTATTGTTTTGAGGAACATCCATCAGCTTGTGCATCAAATTAATGGCCATGGTAATAAAACCTTGTCGTTGCCATTGTGTTCGATAATCGACAAAAGCAAATTTCAATGTTTGATAAGCCATTTCATCTTGCTGCAGTTGATGGAGTTTATTTGCATCAAAGCCTAATAATCCACAGGACAGCGCTGCAACAAATAATCGCTCATTCTCTGGTAATAATACCCCTTTAAGTAAGCCCAATAATTGCTTAGCTTGCTCTGAATGAAATAAGTTGGCTCTATCTGATAGAAATACACTATCAAGTCCTGCTTGTTGCAAGGCATGTTTTATATCTCGCGCTTCTGCGCCATCTCTAACAAGTATCGCGATGTCTTTTGGTTTTACCTTAGCTGACGCATCTTTTTCAGTATCTCTAGACGACAATAAGGTTACAATTTCATTAGCACACCAGTTAGCCAACATAGGACGACTACCTTGACTAACTTTGTCACCTTGCGGGTTAGTATCATCATCGGCATTTTCATGATCAGTGAAATGAATAAATTGCAGCGCTTTATCACTGTCTGCGATAACTGGCTCATCAACGCCTTGGGCTTTTTCCCCCGCCAGCCCTTTACCCGCTAATACGGGTGAATATGGAATACCAAAACCAAAAACACTCTCACTTTTTTGTGTAGATTGCTGTGTAGCTGTCTCTTTAAGCAAAGACTCATTACGCTTGTAGGTAAAAAATTGATTATAACCTGCAATCATATCAGCTGATGAACGCCAATTAGTATCCATCAACCAATGGTGATCACAACCACTACGAGCATTTAAATAGGCAAATATGTCACCGCCACGAAAGCCATAAATAGCTTGTTTTGGATCGCCAATGAGGAATAAACCGGCCTTAGCCTTTTTAGCTTTACTACCATAATAAATCGATTGTAAAATACCAAACTGTTTTGGATCGGTATCTTGAAACTCATCTATTAAAGCGACGGGATATTGCGCCAGTAACTGTTGTGCTAGTAAGTTAGAGTTTTCATCAACGGAGTTTTCATCACTGGCAAAGTCTTCGTTTGATATCTTATCGCTCGAAACACCAGCGTTAAGACAATTGGCTAAGGTATTAATAAGATCGTCAAAATCTAATAAATTCAGCGCCTGTTTCTGTTCAATGACTTGTTGTCGAATAGTATAAATACCCGACTTAACAATACCGTACGCTTTAGCTTTATTAATGTTGGTCGCTATTTTTTTAACTTGCTCTTTAACTTCTTTTACTGCGGAAAACGCTTCAAGTAAATCTGCTTTAAAAGTAGATCTGGCAAAACGTTTACCATCAAAAAAGCCATCCGGCATTTTGACCTTACCCTGGCCAACATCAAGCAGCGATAATTCTTTGCTGATAATGCTTTCAAGCCAAGCTGTTAATTGCAATAGCTCGTCACGTCTCTTCTCTTGATCTACGCCTTTTTTAACTAATATTAAGGCATTTTCAAAAAGATCACTATTGGCACTTAAGCTTTGTGAGGCAAGACGAACTAGCGCAATAAACTCCACTTCAATACTTTCCACATCAACGACAGACAAAACACTGGTGTGTCCTATCGCCTTACTAAAGCTAGAGACAAAACTATCTGGCGTCGCCCAAAAGCTTGCTAGCAGCATAAAACTTTCATCGTCTGACTTAGCTAAACTACGATACCAATCTTGGCAAACTTGTAGAGTTATTTCAGACGAATTGGCAGCCATATTGGCATTGAACGGTAAACCACTGGTAAAGGCATATTGATTTAATACTCGCTGACAGAAACCATGAATAGTAAAGATGGCCGCTTCATCTAAAAACAATAACGCGCGTTTTAAAAGAAACTCTCGTTGAGGTTTTTCAATACGTTTATCAAGCGTGGCAAAGTAGCTGTCTTCTTCGCACAGGTTATCCCAATCACTCAAGGCTAAACGAATAAATACATCAATACGGCCTCGTAGTTCTTGGGTGGCATCTTTGGTAAAGGTCATCAATAAAATTTGTTCAACCGTTAACTCGCGTTCAAGCAGTAAACGTAAATAGATACGGGTAATATTATAGGTTTTTCCGGTACCAGCACTGGCTTCTATCAGATGTTTGCCATTCAATTCAATGGTAGCGGCATCTAAGTTTTTTAATTGGATATAATCAGAGGTAACCTTTGTATTAGGATCTGCTATCGTATTTAAGAACGTATTTTGGGACACCATTGTTGTATCAGGCATTATTTAGCCTCCTTGCTTTTAGCAGTGGCTTTACTGCTAGCTTTCTTAGCTACCTGTTTCACTACTACTTGATATAAGTCCTGATAGATAAACTCGATATCAGCTTGGTGATCTTGGTACTGCGGGCATTCAGACCAAAAATAACTAAGGTAATCATCATCACTTAATCCCCGTGTGCTCATATCACCAGACCACAAACCTTCAAATCGCGCTTGTGTCATCTCAACGAGTTGGCCACGTTTTTTAACAAATACCTGCTCTGCTAATTCACCATTCAGCAGTAGTACTTGTTGTTGACCTTTAAAAAATAGCTTAATTAGGTTAATGAGTTTGGATTTAGCATCGGCTATATTTGCCACAGTGAACTGCTCTACTTTCTGCGCCTTAGTATTAAAATATAAACCAATCGTCTCAGTTACTTGCTTTAGTTTAAGCGCGCAATCATCTTTACTTGCTGTACTGAAAGTGTTTACTTCATTGGCAATAGCTTGGTCTTGCCATACCTGTACGACAAGCTGGTGGAAATACATGACAAATTTATCTTTGGCTTTGGCGCTTGAGCTACGATAGTGCACTAGCAAGTTATTCTTAACCGCTACTTTGCTATTCAGTGAGACATGGACGCCATCAATATTAAGTAAGATGTTACAGTCGATCAATTCTGGGTTTTCACAGCTCAATTTGCTTATTTCTTCGCTAAACTGTTCAACATCTTGCTGATAATTATTAAACAGATTTGTCGTTGTTGGTAGATCTGGGAATTTACCAGATAACTGAGCACGAGTTAATACCTGTTCTGACTCATCTTTATATGATGCCGTATCTATTGCTGTGGTTACTGCGCTGGTAAGTATTCCAGTGAGTGCGGCTCCCAGTAACTCTTGTCGTAATAAGTAGCTTTGTAAGTGATTAACGCTAAAGGGCTCAACATCTTCAAGCAAGGTATTGTTATTATCAAAATATAAATTAAGTTGCTGTTGCGCGAACATCTTAGCTGGATGCTGATAAAAACGTATTAATTGCTGGCAAGATAAACTCAGCGCATCAGTTTCGGTTACTGTGGCATTGACACCTGCAATGGTTAAAGAAGAATTTACTGATGGTCTATAACTTTCTTCATCTATCTCATTAGCGTCATTAGCACTCTGCCCTAATACTAACCAGTTTGCATCGAAACTTGGCCATTTACCTTGATAGTTGTTAGCACTAAACGCTTGCATCGCTAACTGATAGATAGCCGATTTTTTACTTTCACCACTATCGTTTTCGAGCGGGTCTTCAGTAAAATTCCAACCATAACCTTGTGCCAAGTATTCCATTAGCTCTTTAACCACGAGTGAAGGTTGTTTTTCATTATTGTTTTTGATATTTCGACCTTGATAGCTAAGGTATAACGAATCTCTTGCTGAGATGATTGCTTCAAGAAATAAGTACCTGTCATCACCACGACGTGATCTATCGCCTAATTCAGGCTTTGAAAGCGACATAAGATCAAATCCTAAAGGCTGGCGTTGACGCGGGAATTGGCCATCATTTAACCCCAATACTGCTATCACTTTAAAAGGAATGCTACGCATCGGTAACATAGAGCAAAAAGTTACCTGCCCTACCATAAACTGCTTACTGGCGTCACCTTGACTAAAGTGTTGGCTTAAATAATCAACAACAATTAGTAGGGAAATATCATCTTCAAAATTCGCATGGTGGCAATGTTCAACTAAGCCAGTAATGGCTTGTTCAATTACCATCAGACTATTTTCATTACTGACGTTATCGGCATCAACTCGACTAAATAAATTCCCTAACTGCTCAAGTAAAAAGCTTTGCCATTGAACTGCCGTGCGTGAACGTTGTAGGTTTTCACTAAAATAATGTAATTGTTCGATAAATAGCATTAATTGACCGAGTAAAATGCCATCACTACCTTCAACATTACTCAATAACAACTGTTGTTGATAAACTTGCTCACTATCAGCATAAGCAAAGCCACGCAATAAGCGTGATAAGCCTTGTTGCCAAGTAAATGAAGCGTTGGCTTGTTGTCCTAACAATGATTGCTTATGCGTTAAATCTAAGCCCCAGTGGACTGTGGCTTGCTCTAACCAAGCAGAAATTTTAACTAAGTCTTCGCTGTTAATAGCAAAGTTATGCGCCACGGCAGGTAAACGTAAAAATGCTAACAGTTGTGATACGCCAAATCGACTATCCGGTAAGGTCAGTAATTCCGTAAAAGCCGCAACTAAAGGATCACTATCTTTTACACTACGATCAGCAATAGAGCAAGGCAGCGGTGGTACTTCGCCAGCTATATCTTGCCAGCCACGGGTAAACACAGCATTAACATAAGGAGCATATTCTTCGATTTGCGGACACATAACCAAGATATCTTTTGGTGTTAAGCTTTTGTCTTGATTAAATTGATGCAATAAGTAGTCATGTAGCGCTTGAACTTCTCGTAATGCGCTATGGCAACTGGTGATAATAATTGAATCATCATGCTGGGCTTCTTTAGGGATAGTTACTTCATCTTCGTTATTAAGCTCGTTGGGAGCTCTTGCATCAGACAGCTCAAGAATATCATTTTGTAGCTGATGTAAAACACTACTTACTTCACCGGTAATTAAGTCGCCGTTAATTATTTCGCTATAATCATTTACTGGTTGGTCACTTTTAGCTTGCTCAACTTTAGCTTGTTCAAACAACTCAACATCGATAGTACTGTAATCTTGTAACATTGAGATAAACTCACGTCCTTGTTGTCCTAAATTGGCTAACAAAGGATTACCAACAAAACTTTGCACATCCAACTCATCCGCTGAAACACCATCCGACCATTTCGATAATTTACCTATGGCTTGTGTTAAAGCATGTTTTTCTTTAACTTCTTGTTTCTCCGTACGAATATCACCCCAATAAGAAAAGCAAGGATTGAGATGAAAGAAATGCACTTCAACATGCTCACTTAAGGCATTAATAAAATCTAACCACATCGGCGCCATGGTATTAAGACCGAAAAAACTAATACGTGGTGGAATGAGATCTTTTTTGTCTTTGATATTAGCAATAGCATCATGCATTAATTCAACCGGATTATAAGCCAATTGGTCAATTAACAAACACCAGAGTTTCCCCTGCCATTTATACTCGCTAGTTGTAATATTTTCTAAACCTTTAAGGTCAAATTTACCTTGTTGCCAATCGTCTAACCACTGTGGTCTAAATATCAAATACTGCTCATATAAATCAGCTAATTGAGTCGCCAATTGATAGCGTTTTAACTGTGCATGTTTACCTTCCTGATGAGCATTTATATCACCTTCGCCTAGCACTTCTTCACCACGCCAATAGCGGGTCGCTTGACTAAAGTCAGCATCTTCTACTACTGAATCACGTGCTAATATTTCATGAATACGCCAACAAAGTACTTCTCTTGAGTAAGGTGACTGATCGGGTACTTTATCATCGCTAGCAATTGTTCTTATTAACTTCCATAAAAACTGAGCCGGTAACGCGTAACGCATATTCATACTAATACCACGTTCTTTAGCAATCGCTAAATTGAGCCAATGCTGCATACCAGCATTTTGTACAACAATGACTTCTTGATTGAATACACCTAGGGGAGAAAGCTGTGAAATTTTGTTGAGTAGAAGTAACAAGTTTTCCATTTTGTTGGCTGGATAAAGATGGATCAAGATAACGCCTTAGTGAGCTAGAATTCAGCTAAATTTTGAATACAAAATGTATAGGTAAATTTAACCACAAGGCGAAGATGAACACTAGTAAAATCAGTGAGCTAATATGTAATTACGAAAGTACTACAGGGTTATTATAATAAGGGGAGATAATTAGAGCCATATTTGGTTATTACTTAGCTCTAATTTGATTCTCAATGGAACTTATTATTCTGTTAAGTCTAAATGCTTTTGATAAAAATCACCTAATAAAGGTACCTTATATTCTTTACCTTGGATAGCAGCACAAAGCCCGATCGCCCAGGCCAGAATAACAATAAGGTTTAGCCCCCAGCCTACTAAGGGAATTAACGAAAGCATTGCACAGGTAATAATTAAAACGAGCGACTGGCGTAAGTGAAAGCTCGCCAGTGATGATTGATGTTTATCATAAATTATCATGGCCACTATCCAACCAATAAGGGTAAAATAACTTATAACAGCAACTAAGATCGCCATTTTATATTGTTCAGCGTGACTCAATTGCTTTTCAAAAATATTATCATAATCACTTGGGGTATTTGACATAACAGACACTCCATAGTCAATATTAAGAAGAAATTCACCTAAGTTATATAAGGTCAACATTTAACGTAAGTTTTAACTTAGGCTTACTTTAAAGTTAGGAAAATTAATATCATTCAACAAGACATTTTTTATACGCTAATTAGACTAACGGCTAAATGTTTCAATTATATGACATATAATCATAAAATATTTTTATGGCTGTTTTTTTAATATTTGAAGAAATTCACGATATTGTTGTTGTATTTTTATTGTGTGTTTTAGTTGTTCATCCGTCGATAATACTTGATAAGATAAATAACTATAACTCACACTTAATCGAGTAAAAACAATAGCTAACTCAGGATATTGTTCTCTTACCTGTCTAGAAAAATCGTTAACCGTCATGGCAACAGGTTTAACTATGCCCTGCTTTGCTAATTTACCTAACACTTTTTGATAAACTAACTGCCATTTCGATAGGGGTTGCTTTTTTAACGTCGAACGATTAAAAAAGTGGAGAAATAACATAAGCATAACCATGCTTATGACCAGTGCTATAGCAATAATTAAAGCGAATTTCCAACTAGCCATATTGCCAAACCATTGTTTTAATATGTTATGTTGCTGCTTACTATTAAAACCAATGACCCATCGGGTCCATTGATAATCAAGAATATCGAATTGTAAGCGTAAGCTATTGAGCCAGGCAATATTCTTCATCTGATACAAGCTAAACAGCTCATTGTTTAGCTTGGATTGTTCTTGCAATAATTCATTCGACCATCCTGAATTCACACGTTCTGGGTCTACGGCACCCGTAGGATCAACACGAACCCACCCCTTATCTTGTACCCATATTTCAGACCAAGCATGAGCGTCATATTGATAAATACTTAAATGCCCCTTCTCTGAATATTCATCCTCATTATTACTACCATTATATTCACCACCTAAATAGCCAGTTACCAAACGAGCAGGAATGCCTGATGCACGCATAATAAAGGTAAAAGCACTGGCATAATGAACACAAAAACCCGCTTGAGTATCAAAGAAGAACTGGTCTAAGCTATTATTGAGCAATAATGGCGGTTGTAAAGTATAGGAATAATTTTGTTTATTTATACGTGACAGTACCGCTTGTGCACGTGCTTGAGAGTCAGGATAAATATGCTTTAACTGCAGCGCCATTTGTTCTAATCGAGGGTTACTACCCTGTGGATAATTTAAATTAACTGTTCTACTGTGCTCAGATAACACAAGCGATAATGGTAGTGATAAAAAACTACTTAGTCGGTAGGATTTCGCTTGTGTGATAATTTTTGAACTCATAAAGGTATAATCATTTTTTGCCCTAATGCCATAGCCCTCAGTCGAATTAATAGCCGGAGCTAAAGCAAATAAATACTTTTGAAAGCTCGGCTCTATGGTAACTTGATAGTTCAAGGGGACAATATCACTGTCATTGATATTAACACTAAAGGTGCTACTCGTTGCTTGTTTACCTGTATTCTTATGCGCCGCTTTTATCCTAGTCCATTGTCTACCATCGTAATCCTCTAACACCATTGCACGCCAATATAGCTGGGAATAATTAGGTATACTTTGTTGACCAAAATCAGCGCGAAATGCTAATTTCGTTGATCGAGATAAATTGGCGATATCTCCGGGCTTAACTGTACCGGATAAGCCAGTTTCCGCTGACTTTGCTCGCGGCATTTGCCAAAAAGGTGATAATCGAGGAAAAACTAAAAAAAGTACTACGGCTAACATCGCACTTTGCCCCAGTATAATAGTCATCACTTTAATATCTCTGGCAAAATTTTTCTCCGATGAAAAAAACTGTAACAAAACCGATAAATTAATAACTAATAAAGTGAGTGTAATGAAGCTAAAAAGTAAGTCTTGTCTAAAAATAAGTGATGATACTAAAACAAAAAGCCCTAATAGTAGTAGTTGATAGAAGTCCCTTCGTGCCTTTAACTCAAACGCTTTCAGTACATAAGAGAAACAAAGTAAATGTACCATACTTGCGAGAATCCCTACTTCTCTGGCAGTAATAGCAATGACTAGGCAGCCTATTAGCGCAAATATTCCTAGAATGATAGGTGAAACAATAGTTGCCTGTTTTTGTTTTTGTTTTTGTTTTTGAAGGTGATTGTGTTGTCGTTGACTTGAGTGTTTAACCGTAGTTTCTTTCTTTCTCGTTTTTTCACGATCTCGGCTGTTATGTAATAAAAGTGCCTGCCACGCCAGTGATAATAGAATAATAGCAAGCATCCAAGTACTTAATTCTAAGGCAATCACAGCAATATTTAAGCATTGACACAACCAGAGTAGCCAAGCATTTTGTCTACTTAAACAAAAATTTACTTTAGCTGTCCCTATAGAGCCTGATAAGGTTTTTTTATTGAAAAATATCATCAATATAAAGCCAATGCGGTTAAACAGGCTTGTTGATGTTCAAAGCCAACGTTAGGTGCTATGTTCATTGACTTATTGCTAATATCAGCAGAAAGCGATAAACCAAATACTTGATTAGTTGCTGTTAATTCGCCAATAAGAAAGCTTAAATAGGCCAGTTGTGTTTCAACATCATTACTTGGCATATCTTGAAGTTTTAACCACTGTAATTGCCCCTGACTTGCTTGATAATGTTTTGAATAATGCCCTTGCCCTTTTGCTAACTGCTTCCAGGCCGTTCTTGCTCTTGATTCGCCACGAACAAAACTTTTTAGTTCAGAAAAATCATCGGTGCCAATACTGTTAGTTGTTTGATAACTTTCTATATTTGGCTCTTCTGGTTGAGACGAAAACTGAAATTGGCTGGTAATTAAGCTTTTGGCTTTTGGGTAAATAATAGCGTAATGCCCGAAGTCTAATACTGTCTTACTTTTGAAAAGACCTAACGAATATTCACTAAAAACGGTAACTCGGCCTAAATAGTGCCTGCCTCGTTTAGACGATTTATATGTTAACTTTATTTCTTCACTGCCTTGTACGCACTGAGCGAGATGTGCAGACTGGCTAATTAGGGTACGGTCAGTGAAATGAGCATTAATATCATAATGTGTTTTATCAGTGGTGATTTTAATCGCAAAATAGATCAGATCATCGACGTAACCTCGCTGTTTTGGCCGACTATAAAAACGCAATTGAGAAAAATTATAAAAACTATGTAACATCACACTAATAAACAAACTCGCTAATAGGTAACTAAACAGTAAAATAATATTATTTTGGTAGTTAGTCCCCAATAAAAACACCAAGACCACAAAACCTAGATACGACAAGCCAAACCGAGTTGGATAAATCATGATGTTACGGCTATTTAGCTGATGTTCATTCCTCGTTGGCACCCTTTTTGAAAGCCAACGCTCAAAATTTCTATTAAAGAATCTACTAATCGACTTAGGTAATGAAAATACTGACATTATTCCCATCACTCACTCCTAGGAATGACCAAGAGGATTTAGCACATCAACACATTTAAGTATTTTATTAGCTACATTCGTATCGTTGGCATGACTAGACCCTAACTGCTGACTAGGTTGCATTTCTAATCTGTGCTGACAGACTACATAAAACACAGCTTGCACATCATCAGGTAAAACATAATCTCGGTTATCAATAAAAGCCATTGCTTTAGCTGCTTGTAATAGTGCTTTTGACGCTCTTGGTGATAAGGGCTTACAACTAATCTCAGGCTCATTCATCTGTGAATTAGCTTGAGTAGTGTTGGTTAGGTTACTGTGACTGCTGTAAGCACGTCTACTGACATGACTTAAGGCAATAATATATTCAATAATATCATTGGATACGTTAATTTGAGTAACAGCGTTCTGCATGGCTATCAACTCTTCTTGTTTGATGACCCCCTCATTATCGATTTTATTATCTGCTAGCGTTATATTTGTTCGTTGTGAAGTATTTAATAATATTTTCTTTTCAGCTTTTAAATCAGGGAAACCCAAGGATAAACGCATCATAAAGCGATCAAGTTGTGATTCTGGTAAAGGATATGTCCCCGCATGGAATAATGGGTTTTGAGTAGCAATAACAAAAAATGGCATGGGTAATTCATGGGTAATACCATCAATACTCACTTGCTGTTCGGCCATTGCTTCAAGCAATGCACTTTGTGTTTTTGGACTTGCTCGGTTAATTTCATCGGCAAGCACTACTTGGTTAAAAATAGGACCTTTGTGAAGTTCAAAACGATTTGTCTCTTTATCAAAAATAGAAAAACCAACAACATCTGCTGGTAATAAATCATTGGTAAACTGAGTACGTTGATAGCTCAAGCCTAATGTGGTCGACAATACATGGGCAAGCGTCGTTTTACCCATACCTGGTAAATCTTCTATTAATAAATGACCTTGGGCGAGTATACAGGCAAGTGCTAATCGACACTCTTTAGGTTTACCTAAGACCACAGATTCAATTTTATTTAAAATAGCATTAATGGACTGTTGACTGGCTTGAACTGTATCGACAATGGACGGCGTTTGGGACATAAAAAAACGTCTAATTATAAAGAGTTAATTAGACGTTTTATCATGAATCAGGAATAAAAGGAATTGTTAGTCCTTATTCGTTTTAAATATATCGTCGGCTAACAACTGCTTCATTTAACTGACTTAATAATTTTTCAGTATCAGTCCAACCAATACAAGCATCGGTAATACTTTGTCCATAGACTTCTGCTTTACCATTAACTAGACTTTGATTACCTTCAACTAAATGACTTTCAACCATAACACCAAAAATATTGTCATTACCTTCGCTTATTTGCCCGCTAACATCCGTAGAGACTAACATTTGGTTCTCGAATTTTTTACTCGAGTTAGCGTGGCTAAAATCAATCATAATCTTGCTATTCAAATCAGAAGTTATTAATTGCTCAGTTACCGCTTTAACACTATCCGCATCAAAGTTAGTCTTTCTACCACCACGTAAAATGATATGACAATCACCATTACCTGTGGTTTCAACAATTGCAGCATGACCAAACTTTGTTACTGATAAAAAGTTATGTGATGCTGCCGCTGAGCCAATAGCATCAATCGCAATTTTTATGGTGCCGTCTGTACCATTTTTAAATCCTACAGGACATGAAAGACCTGACGCTAATTCACGGTGAACTTGTGATTCAGTAGTTCGAGCACCAATGGCTCCCCAACACATAAGATCAGCCATATATTGCGGCGTGATCATATCTAAGAATTCACCCGCAGTAGGTAAACCAAGATCATTTAGCTCAACTAATAACTTTCGGCCTAAGCGTAAGCCATCATTGAGTTTAAAGCTGTTATCCATGTACGGGTCATTAATTAATCCCTTCCAACCAACCGTAGTGCGTGGCTTTTCAAAATAAACACGCATAACAATCTCTAGACTATCTTTATACTTGTTACGTAATTGAACTAAACGCTGACCATATTCAAGCGCGGCTTTAGGGTCGTGAATCGAACAAGGACCAATAACTACTAATAAGCGATCATCTTTGCCTTTAAGAATATTATGAATAGCAGTTCTACCCGTAACGACTGATTTAGTTGCTTGCTCTGACGCAGGAAATCGTTCCAATAAGGCTATTGGAGGTAAAAGATCTTTAATTTTATTGATGCGTACATCGTCAGTTTGGTACATAGTTGGCTCTCTACCGCTATTTCGTTGTTTATTCATTACTAATAAATGATTAATTCATTATTCGCATGAATGTTGACGATACTTATTGAAGTTAGTTTTACTTTACGTTTTCTTTTACGACGAGTTAACTAACTTTATACCCATTACATTAATTAATGCGGTGTTAAGTACCTTATTATTAATTCCTAATTAGAATCCCAATATTAATCTAGCAGTGTTGGTGGTTGAATACCATGGATAATTGAGGTTAGAGGCTAGTTTTTAGAACATTTATTCTAACTGGGTAATAATCGGTAAAATGAAGTGAATATTAAGGTCATATTTATTTCATTTTTACCTTTTTTTGATACCTCATCTATACCATTACTTAAGTAATTCATGACCTGCTGGAAGTTGCTTTGCGATCCACAGTGCCAGTTTATGCTTCATGTTCTGGTGATCTTCATTATCTAGTGCTAATGGTTGAATAAGTTTATCATTAACCAATAAACGATAAAGGCTTTCTATCTTATCTTTGGCTGAATTTGTTGCTGAAAAACTATTGTAACCACGATTGACCGCGTACTTTTCACCGATGGTTAATGCTTTCTTTAATAATTCAGCTTCATTCTTTAATTTTTTCATTTAATTTTAATCCTACAGTACGTCAAATTATATGCCTATCACCATGCGTGAAATAAACTTAAATATCAAGTTAATAGCTATTAAGTCCTTTGTTAGCATTTTAACTCGAAGCGCTACTCTATATTACTTTATATCAGGTAAACTCTAAAGTAGCCTTTGTATAATATCGTCATATTATTCCGTACATTTTTATTAACTGCTTAACTAAATACATAAATAAAATATATTTATTTCAGGCAGCAAAACCTGACATGGTTTAATGGATCGAGACACCCCAGATAAGAGATAATGTTCTTAATTGGAGAAAGTAAAATGACACGTAAAAAGAAATATTCAAAAGAATTTAAATTAGATGCAGTCAACTTGGTTCTTGAGCAAAATTATACAAAAGCAGCTGTGTCTCGAAGCCTTGACGTTAATCCTAATCTTTTAGGTCGTTGGTTAATGAATTTAAAGAAGATGATGGTCATGCTTTTAGAGGAAATGGCAAGCTGACACCAGAGCAGTTAGAGGTTAACAGCAGCAGTTATTACAGTTATCACAAGAGAAAATCGGACAAAATTGATGACCCAGAGCATGATGATATTATTGGATACATCCAAGATATCGCCAAGTTTAGTGGCTACACTTATGGCGAAAGGCGCATTGAACCAGCATTAGATGCTTTGAGTTTTCCAATGAGCCATTATAAAGTCGCGAAATTGATGAAAGAAGCTGGTGTTTGGGTTCGAAGTAAAAAGAAATATAAAGTAACAACCAACAGCGACCACAAGCAACCCGTCTTCGATAACTTATTTAAACGTGAATTTGATGTGGCTCAGCCAGATCAAGCTTATGTAGCAGATATCACCTACATTTGGATACAAGAAGGCTGGTTATATCTAGCCATAGTCATTGATTTGTTTTCAAGAAAAGTCGTTGGTTGAAGCATTGGTTCACGGATGAAAGCTCAGCTAGTTTGTGATGCGCTAACGATGGCTATTTGGCAACGTAGACCAAGTACAGGGTTAATTGTCCACACAGACAGAGGCTCTCAATATGCCAGTTTAGTTTACAGAGAATTATTGTTGGTCAATGAGATTAAGGTCAGTATGAGCCGTAAAGGAAATTGTTGGGATAATGCCGTAGTAGAAAGTTTTTTTGGTAGCTTGAAACAAGAACGAGTTCAATGGAAAAATTACCAAACACGACCTGAAGCACAACAAGATATTTTGAATTACATAGCGATATTCTATAACAGTCATCGTTTGTATTCTTATCTGGATTACAAAAGCCCAAATGATTATGAAAGTGAAATAATGAAATTGAAAAAAGCCGCTTAACTGGGTTGTCTGAATTTAGTTGACCAGGTCATTACTGTTGCCTTCAATAATATAGGAAGGTATCTATTGCCTAAAGTCCATTAATATATCTTAAACAGCAGTGGTCTCGCATATTAATCAAATAATAAGAAAACACAATGTTTGAATAGTTTAATTGTCATTAGCAATAGTAAAATAGTGAAGCCTATACACAGTATATTATAAAAACAATAGATAACGTTACTGCACACTGGCAGGAATTATTACAAGTAAAACCTCTTTGACAAATAATACTTTTCACTACTAATAAGCGTAAACTTCACTCAGCGTATAATAACTCACAGTCATAAATTTTTACTCTACCTGGTATGTCATAATTAGGGTATATTCTTCAGTAAATTGATCGTTGATAGACTGACTTTACCAAGCAGTATAAAACTTATTAGTTCTAACGAATCATACTCTCTACGTTATCAGCAATTGGTCTCAAATCATCCTAGATACTAATTTTGACCAACAAAATTAACCAACGTCAATGATATTATCGTTACTTGTTCCAATTAGTGTAAAAACTTTACTTAAAGGTATTTTTTTTTTCGAGAATATGGCACTGTGTACAAGCTGAATAGTTATTAAACATTACTCATTAGTGGTAATATTATATTCAGACCACAATTCAATTCAAACAATAATTAAAGGAGTAGCGCTTCAATGTGTTCAATCTTTGGTATATTAGATATAAAAACAGGTGCTGATGCACTTCGTCCAAAAGCGTTAGAATATTCTCGTCTTTTACGTCACCGTGGCCCTGATTGGTCAGGAATTTATCACAACGACAATGCAATATTAGTGCATGAACGCTTATCCATTGTTGACACTGAGCATGGCGCTCAGCCATTATATAATAGTGATGAAAGCAACGTACTTGCCGTTAATGGTGAAATTTATAACCATAAAGCGTTAGCCGCTAATCTAAACGTTGATTATGCTTTTCAAACCGCGTCAGATTGTGAAGTTATCCTACCTTTATATGAAGAATTTGGTGTTGAATTTGTTGATAAACTTCAAGGTATGTTTGCCTTTTGTCTATATAACTCCGCCGACAATAGTTATTTAATTGCTCGTGACCATATTGGTATTATTCCTTTATATACTGGCTACGATAGTGATGGTAACTTTTATGTTGCTTCAGAAATGAAAGCATTGATGCCGATTTGTAAAACTGTCTCTGAATTTCCTCCTGGCCATATTCTAGATAGTCGTGTTGGCGAATTGCAACAATATTATAAGCGTAACTGGCAAGATTATGCAGCAATTAAAGACAATACAACCAGTACAACTAAGATTCGTGAAGCTTTAGAAGAGTCTGTTAAAAGTCATTTGATGACAGATGTACCATACGGTGTATTGCTATCTGGTGGTTTAGATTCCTCATTAATTTCGGCTATTACTCAAAAATTTGCAGCTCGTAGAATTGAAGATAACGATTTAGCAGAAGCATGGTGGCCAAAAGTTCATTCATTTGCCTGTGGTCTCGAAGGTGCTCCTGATTTAATTGCGGCTAAAACCGTTGCTGATAGTATTGGTACTATCCATCACAGCATTGTCTTTACTGAGCAAGAAGGTATAGACGCGCTTAAAGAAGTTATTTACCATTTAGAAACCTATGATGTAACAACTATCCGTGCTTCAACGCCAATGTACTTAATGGCACGTAAAATCAAAGCAATGGGTATTAAAATGGTTCTTTCAGGTGAAGGTGCCGATGAAATATTTGGTGGCTACTTATACTTCCATAAAGCGCCAAATGCACAAGAGTTTCATGAAGAGTTAAACCGTAAGTTAGATAGACTGCATAAATTTGATTGTTTACGCGCTAATAAGTCTATGTCTGCCTGGGGTATTGAAGCGAGAGTTCCATTTTTAGATAAAAACTTTATGGATGTTGCTATGCGCATCAATCCTGAAGATAAACTCTGTGGTAATGGAAAAATGGAAAAAGCAATTTTACGCGAATCATTTGAAGGCTATTTACCTAAAGAAATTTTGTGGCGTCAAAAAGAGCAATTTTCTGATGGTGTTGGTTATTCGTGGATTGATGGCTTGAAAGTTCATGTTGAAGCGCAAGTCACTGATCAACAACTTGAAAGTGCTAGCTTTAGATTTCCAGTAAATACACCAGATAGTAAGGAAGGCTATTACTATCGTAGTATATTTGAAGAAAGATTCCCGTTAGCGTCTGCCGCTGACTGTGTTATTGGCGGAAAATCCGTTGCTTGTAGTACAGAAGAAGCACTTGCTTGGGATGAGAGTTTTCAAAATAATGCTGACCCATCAGGTCGTGCTGTGCTAAGTGTTCATAACGAAAGTTACTAACTTTATCTAGTAAGAACATTACTTAATAGCCGTAAAATAAAAAAGCCGATAATGACTATTATTGGCTTTTTTATTTTATAAAATTTACTTAAAAATAAAAATTATACTAGTATGGTGGTAAATTGATAATAGTATTCGTCTAACTTATATTGTTATATATATTCGTAAAAAGTATTGGCTGACTATTAATTAAGTTATCCGTATTGTTATAAAAATTATTAACCATTACCTAAGAGAATGACATCAAGTAAAACAGATGTTTTTATGCCCAAAACGTCCGATTATTGACCGCTTTTTTTTTTCAAGTCCCTATTCTTGGTAACTAATGAA
>CAJWZC010000001.1 GCA_913049915.1 uncultured Colwellia sp. | reverse complement strand
TAAGATTTTACTTATTTTAAGCTATAAATCCTTCCAGTTTCATTAAACCATTACACTTCAAACTAAAACATTTATCTATATGATTATATAATCTTTTTCAAGACCAATAAAAAAGCACTAAGTAATACTCAGTGCTTTATTATCTTCAATGTTACCTTCAAACTCGTCAATAATCATCAAAATTATAAACTATCTATTTACCAAGTATACGTGTGTTAGCGTTAGCTGCCATGAAAGTAAATACCGCATAGGCTGAAACATTTTGGCGTAATTTTTCAGGGTCTATTTTGTCTAACGTATCATCAGCTGTGTGATGGTAATCAAAGTAGTCAGTACCATCTTGCGATAAAGCAAACGCCGGAATATTAAACGGACGAAATGGGATTAGATCTGGGCCACCACGGGCTGAGTTTTTATTAATATATTCTATACCTAATGATTTCATCATTACTGCAATTTCACTCACCAAAGGTAATGCACTAGCATGAACGTTAGCATCAAATGCCCAAACTTTGTCTGCGCCAAAATCAGATTCGGCGGCAGCAACAATATTTGACAAGCTATTTTGGTGGGCTTTAACATAGGCTTTAGCACCCCATAAACCAAACTCTTCTGCAGCAAATAATACTACGCGAATGCTACGTTTAGGTTTACCATAAGTAGTAGCTAGTTTGGCCGCTGCCATAGTTAGAGCGACACCTGCACCATCATCTAGCGCACCCGTACCTAAATCCCATGAATCCAAATGTCCACCAATAAGTACGTGCTGCTCTGGAAATTCACTACCTGTATATTCAGCAATAACATTGTAAGAAGTCCCCTCGCCCATTGATTTTGCTTGCACGTTAATATTAATAGTTACGGGTTTTGTAAGAGCAACTAAACGGTGTAATTGATCTGCATCCGCATTAGAAATAGCAGAAGAAACTATTTTAGTCACACCTTCTTTATAGTGACTGCCTCCAGTATGTGCAAAACGATGATAAGCAGTACTTACTGAACGCATAACATAACCTACCGCACCTTTTTGTGCTGCGACAACAGCGCCACGTCTACGGGCCTGAACAGCAGGTCCGTAACCATTACCATCGCGATCTCGGTCCATACGATAATTTATAAAAACTATTTTTCCTTTAGCGGAGTTTTCAGGTGATTTTTCTAATTCAGCTAAGTCTTTAAATTCAATGACTTGTGCTTGTATCCCCTCTTTAGGAGTACTTATACTATTACCTAATGCTGTAATATGTAGCTTTTGTGGTGCTGGGCTAATAATAGCGGCAGACTCAGAATAGCGGATCCATTTTGGAAACGTAGCTGGCTCTGTCCATACTTTGTCAAATCCCATCGCTTTAAACTTAGCTACTGCCCATAAAACCCCCGCTTTGTCTCCAGGGGTACCTGGCATTCTCGGTCCTACTTCGGTTGTTAACGACTCAACAAGATCCCAAGCTAAGTCGCTTTCAAGTGCCTGTTGTTTAATATCTGCAATTTGTGTTAATTGTTGCGTTGAAAAGTTATCTGATTTCGCTTGTGCAAGTGAAAAATTCACGCTTAGTGCAGCAAAAAGCAGTCCTGAGATCACAGAAGTAATACGTTTATTCATAGAGCAAAGCCTACCGATAGTTAAGTTAATGGTGTCATCTAGTGTATTTACAGGTTAACTGTATTTAGCGTTTTTTCTTTTTCATACTAACTACATCACGTGCTATAGCAAGTAACTCAGGAGAAATATCTTCAGCACCACTTTTGATTAACTTACTAACATCGCCTGACGAAAATAGTGAACCACGCTCAGATTTTATGCCCAATGACCTAACATAATCTTTCGTTTTACCTGTACTAGCGGTATCAATATATTTAAAAATTATTTGTTCATTAAATCCCTGAGGCTCTTGCTTCAAGGTATGAATTGTCTCGGTAAGTGTTTTAATTTCTGATTCTAGTGTTACAATTAAATCGGCAATATCTGTATATGGATTCATGAAGTTACTTGGCTCTTATAGGATTAGCTGATGATGCAAAAAATGCATCCTGTTTGAAGGATATTATACAGTGAAAAAAACTGAGTAAATAGAATAGGATTACTCAGTTAGACGTTTATTAATATAAAAATGTTGTGATTCAGGAAAGCAATATGAACAGTCCTGATTTTAATAATGAAATTTACAAAATATAAACTGACATTGAAGAAGACATTACATCTTTTCTACACGTTCTTCTATGCATTCATTAGAACCCATCTCAAAGATTCGACAAACCCAAGGTCTGTTCTCATAAATAGAGCACATTAAGGTATCTCGATCTAATGCTGAACACCAACCATCATCAAAGCGCAACATAGTTTCTTTACCGTGTTTATCAACATAAACATGCCTATCAGGGACGCCTGTATCGGTTAGAAGCATAACTTCTAAACTACAACAACAGGCTTCACAATTTGAACAAGTGATTTCGTTAACAGGTAAGTTTTTTACTTTAATAGACATAAATAACAACAAAAAATTTAATGGCCGCTAGCATACTCTATATAGGCTCTTTTCTCGAGTTCAACGAGCACTATTAGTATATTAAATTATTAACACTTTCACCCAACAGTAAAAGAAAAAGTTAACTTACAATCAATATACTTGAGCATACGATTTACGATAGTAGGAACATTTACATTAGCCCCTTTGGCATCAGCGTTTACTGAAACAAAAATATCACAGGCTTCAACCTCAACTCTTTGACGTACGAAATAATCATTGATGTCTTCAAAGTTATGTTTTGTTAACGGTACATAAGCCACATAACGATTACTTGCTTCGTCTTCTTTATGGGTAGCACCTAAAATCTCTCGTACTAACGAATAGGCCTGAAATTTATCTAAACTAAGGAATCGGAACCTTATTTCAGCTTCAATAGTTGAATTTTTCACTTTCAAACCTCTAGCTTTCTTCAAGTTTATTAAACTGCTCTAGCCATTCGCTAAAGGAATCAGAGACTTTATCAACCGTGCATAAGCCGTGATTATAAAACCATACCGACGCATCTACTTGCTTATCTTCACAATCAGCAAGCTTGAAACAAAACATGTTACCTTTACAATCTGAGGCAAATAAAACGTGCCCTTTAGGCATACCACTCATTTCATATAACTTTGATAGTGAAAATACATCGTCTAAGCTTAGAAAGTCTTGTACCTCAGAAATAGGGACATTTAAGTCACAGATTTTAGTTAAGACATTTGGCGTATGAACCAAGCCATAGGTAGAGAGTAAATATTTATATGACTCTGGTAAAAAAGCATTAAATTTTGTTTCAAGTTCTACAATATCGTCACTATCTATCGGGGCCATTGCATTTTTAGTCCCCCAGTTTTGTACAAATAGATCAATACTCTTCACTTAAAAATACTCCAAAAAGATAAAACCCAGGTTAAGGGCAAGATAATGTTTACTAAAATTGATGATAGATAAAAGTATGGTCAATAGTACTTTTTCCCTTTGAATTTTTTGCTAACCGTATATTACGCGAAATAAGCTTGTACTCGCAATACCGAAAAAGAATAACCATGACAAATACTTGCCTCGCGAAACAACTATAAAACAACGCCACTTATTACAAAACAACCAAAATGGTCAGCAAAATATCTGAACGAAGGTGTTCAATAGGCAGCGAGAAGAAATAATATATTACAGCAAAGCCCACTAAGCGATGGTGCTTAGCTAATTCATCGCCCTCAGCCTTACAAAAATACCAAGACATATTTAGTCACAATACCTCATTAAAAATAGCCTTCGGAGATCTGGAATTAGTTATTAAATCGCTTTATAAACGAAATAGTAAAGTCACCCAAGTTTTAAGCTAAAGCTCTTTAAGCATAAAGTATTTACAACCGAATCAAGCTCAAAGATTCTGACAAACTTATTTTCATTTACACTACGACAGTAAAAATTTACTAACCGATTTACAGTTAATACCCGTCAAGGGTCATAAGCTTAAAGTGCAGGTAGTTAATGCTAAGTAACAACGTTTATTTTTTGTTATATTTTTTATGCCATATCATGCATATCAATAATGCAATCAGGCCACTCAGATAAGTTGCTAACATAGGTATCAAAGTCGGTTGATACGCCTGTGCATAATCTTCTGGGTAGTATGAATTACCAGCTAAAATCCAAGCAGAAACAGCGCCTACAATTAACCAAATGATTGAGGCTATTTGTTTATGGGTTGGTGCCGTTACATATCCAGTGAGCACTACGAAAAAGGCAGCACTTGAACCAATAAATGGTTTTTTCCAAACACCCGCCAAATCAGCAAGTATCCCCGCCGTTATAGCAGAAACTAAAAAAGCAATAATAACTATTAAAATTGAAACAGCAAACCCTCTCACTTTATTCATATTCATTCCTATTAAAAAACGCTCTGTTACTCGATTATTTTCGACTACCTTCTGCAACAATTACAGGTAAATCCATACAAGCATAATCTACACCAAACTGACTTAATACGCAGGTCAATTGTCCTCGATGATGAGCCTGATGATTGAAAATATGCTGGGTTACATCAGCAACAGCCCTAGTTATCTCAATACCTTCGGTTGTTGTATAAGTAATAAATTTATCACAATCAGCTTCAGTTAAATTTGAACAATATTGTATTATTAACTTATCAAGCTGTGCTCTTATTACTGCTATATCTAACAACGTACTAAAGTAAATATCTTTAGGTGCTTGTGGTGTGGGGAATACTAATAAATCTTGTGGTGAAAGATTAGCTATTTCATTTAACGCTAATCGTCCTACTAAAATTAAATCACCGAAAAGTAAGTGGTTCCAATAACTAATGATATTAGGAAAAAATGAATGTGTTTCTTTCTTAAGTATATGATTTGGAAGTTTTAGACAACTTTCCATTAATTGCACATTAATCCGTTGATTATACAGAGACATCATTATAAAATTTTTCACCAAGCTCAATATATTCTCCTTCAGTCATATTGCTCGTTTACAGTTAAGGTTATTTGTTAATAGCCTCGGCTCTTTTTTATATTGTTCATATGATTTTGTTTAATACTACATGCATCGTCATATTCATCGGCGGTTGGTTTCTGCACTCATGACCATTAGATTTTGGCTGGATAGATTCATATAACTGTTTTATGCTAGAACCAGTAAGATAAATAATGCTACTTTTATAAAAACTATTAATCGAGAGTTAATCTACTTAAGCCCCCTTTTTTGTTTATTTTTCAACCAGCTATTAATTATATTACTTGTGATTTTTATTGAAGTCACTTGTTTAATGTTTAAATTACAGTTATTCCTAACTTTATTTGCTGCATATATAAATTTCTCTCAAGTGATCATCGTATTTATTTAAGTAACTAGCAATAGAATCTGAATGTGGGTGATCAATATATCTTTTTATAATACGACTTAAACATAATTCTAACGGTTGGTCTAACAAAATAACATAATCGATTAGGTAGACATAACATCGCGTTCTTTACCAAAAGGCTCCTCAATAAAAAATAAACACTGCTATTTTTATTAAGTAATTTCTCTAATAAATAAACAAATTTTGGTGTTTTAATTAGAGAAAAACTTGTCCCACTCTCGAACCAATATTTCATGTTCTGAGGATAGGTTTCTTTATCGGTATGATCATCAAAAAGTAAAAAAGGACAACTAAATTCTTGAGCTAATTGCTTCACTAGGGTGGTTTTACCTGCACCTGACACACCACTAATGGCAACTACCTTAGTGTTATTCAAAAAATCCTAAGCTCAAAATTTAAGTTCATAAATGCTCATAAATATTATGCATTCTGATGACATTTTGGCTAGCAGCTAACGCCCTACTAATGGGGAGGTTTGAGTTGACTAAATTTGTTGAGGAAGCAAATGCAGCCAACTATTTTTTTGTCCTTACTGATTAAGGTATTTTATCTCGCCTATTGTTAGTTATTCTGCATCTGTTTCAGCTATAGGGTCAACTTCCTGCGACGGACTTTCCTCTACAGCTGATTTTTTCAAACGCTTATCTTCCTTTTTTTTCTTTTTTGCTATTTCTTTCTGACGTTTTTCAAAACTGTAATTTTGCTTAGCCACTTGTACTCTCCTCTAGATAACTTCAAGATTGAAGCCTTTATAATACGGTATTTTACCATAGATTGCGCTCTTCATAATATCAACGGTACATATCTTAACCTAAGTATACCGATCAATACGATATCGCTACCCCACTCGAACACATAAAGCTATATTAACCAAAAAATATGGTTAGGTGGTTTATTCAGTCACAGGCTTATACAAGCTATTTTCATACCACAAAGTCACTCGTATAAAATTAATTATCATACACTGTAAACTAATATATAAAAACTAATTTACATATTTTTCAGTGTGATAGAATCCTATACTGTTATTCCCATAGATCCAAAACCAGTCAATAACACCATTTGCTATGGCAGCTAAAAAAAGCCCATCTGTGACAAACCACACAACAAATCATAGAGATGGTTTTCGTGGCGCCACAAATAAAAAAATACTACTCATACCAACAAGTGTGATGATACTGGCATAAATGCCAGTCACTATAAGCCTTCAGTCACGTCAAGAAAACACTGTTCTTATTATAAGTTGTGCTTATAAAAATCTAAAGCAATACGGCTAATTCTTAGAGTTTTAATGCGGTGGTAACTTAATTACCTAGGCAAGACCAGCCCTAGAACGTCATTAAAAACAATTGCTACAGCTATGGTTTCATTAGCTTCTTATATATTGGTTGACTACATAGAGCTTTAAGCAGAAGTGACTAAAAATATTGCCGTGATAGCAAGTTAATATTGATGAAATTGATCTAACGTCTTTGTAATGATTAATGCATTCAGGTTATATCAACAGGAATTATCTTGGGGGGAAATGATTAAAACCGCAGAATACTATTTTATCCAAGTTATGCCAAAAGCATACGAACACTTGTCTTTCTTAACCAGTGCCGTACAACCCCTGCAGAGTATTCATGGTGAATACTCTAGTTTTTGGTATTGCTTATGTCATAACGCTAGTTAACGGGATACTACGTTTAAGTATCTCGTTAACTCATTAATTTTTTCTTAATAATGATGACATTCACTACTGGTGTTTGTTTGACACCACTATCCATTATTATATACCGTAATTTGCGTCAATCAATTCGCCTATAATAACATTGTCAATGGCTGTGTTCTCATCAAGCCAAGCTGTAATAGCAGCTCGATCTTCATCAGTTACTGATTTATAACGATGATCTGAACAGATAAATGCGCTAAAAAGCGTATTGTCTCCACCTCCTCCCATAGAAAGTTCACGGCTTTCAACAAACTCTACCAATTGACTTAATAATGAATCAAAGTCATTTGAATCTTTTGCATTTAATGTACATGAAAATTCAAAACCTAGCATAGCAAATTCATCTAAATATAGTTTTTTACGTAATCTACGATTCTTAACACTGTTCATAATTTTCCTTAGGGATATAACGATCTATTAAAGTCATTTTAAATAATAAATAATAAAATAACCAGTGATAACAATAGAGTCAATTAGGTTTTATTAATTATTAGGTATTAAACAGCACAAATTTAGCAATAAGCGCCATAAATTCAACACTAGACATGTCAAAGTTACACTTGTTCAAATTTACTTATTTGTAACACTATAAAGATTAACTAATGACATTTATCAATTAACTTTACTGATCCTTAAATAGATCTGTAGATATAATTATTATTTAAAGTCTACCTGTTTTGATTGCATAATGATCTGACCAGTTGAATTTTTAATACGTTGTCTAGAGCAAATAACCGCCGATTTTGATATCCAAAAATGATCAATCGCCAACCCTATAATAGGTAACGCATAACTATTTTTTGGCCATGAATTGACAAACGTTGTATTCATCTTTTATTTTAATATATTTATTCGCCCTGAATGCTTTGAAAGATTTAAATCTCCTATGACTATTGATTTACTTACTGATGAATATTTAAGTGCATGCTTTAATTGGTATAAGGTTTTATTTCTGGTTTGCCACAGATTTTTATTACGTGGTGATGGCGGATGTAATGAGTATAAACTTATTTCACTAGAAGGCATTTGCCATACACTCGATATTAAAAATGAGCCAACGCTCTTTTTATAATATTTAATCTTAGTAAATGCATATTTACTAAATAATAGCTGATCACTTACAACATCCTTATGTTTATTTTCACCTCGAATAAAATAGGGATAATAAGGACTTAATTTTTTAATATTATATTTTTTTGATTGCTGACTGACGCCTTGTAAGGTAATTAAATGATATTGTCCTACGATAAGGTATTCTATAAATTCATCGAGCCCATCTTTATTATGGGTATATTTTTATATTGAATTGATAAAAAACTAACGGGATTAATACAGGTTTTGTCATTTAAGGGACTACATTATTAAAGCTAGTGTTGTTATTTAACAAAACGGCTAAAATAAAGTTAATGAAAAAGTAACCTACACATTAAATAGATGAAACAATGTGAATCAGTGTCAGCATCAATACATTGTGAATAATTAAGACTGTAAAGGGTGTTGATAAAGAATTTTCTAGCCACCAAGTCGAGTGAATTTGTTTCAATAATAGCCAAATAATACTTGATATTATCCCCAATATAAACATCAGTGCTAAGGGTATGAAATGTTTTATCTCCATACTTTATCAAACCACCACAATAACTTAGTCTCTTATCTTTAAATCTTAGTTCAAAAATATATACTCGTCACTAATCAAGATAAATGCCTCAGAATATACTTTAAATAAACACAGGTATAGTCAATTATCTCTTATTGCTAATGTTCTTTGCAAAGCTAGAGTGTTTTATGCAATTTGCGAATATAAAATATGAAACTTAGATAAAATGGCCCTTTAAGCGCTATTAAAGCCTTTATTTCAACTGGCCTATTTTATGCATTATCATTTTATGCATTATCAACGTATAACAATTGAGTGATAGCTTAATCCTCCTTATTTTAAAATAGGTTTATTATGACAACTAAAGATATAAACATAGCTTTACTGATTGATAGTAAAGATTATGGCGGTATTGAAACTCATGTTGCTAACCTTGCCAAAGGCCTTCATTCATCAGGACATATCGTACAAATTATATTATTAAACAACTATGGTGAACATCCAGTTTTTGAGTCCGAAGAATTCCTTCGCTCAATACTGATAAAATTAGATGGTAGTCTTACCGCACTCTTTACCTTACTAAAAGAATCGAATATTCATCTTGTTCACACCCATGGTTATAAAGCAGGAATTATAGGACGGCTCACTTGTAAGTTAGCAAAAAAATCGGTCGTTTCTACCTTTCATTCTGGTGAGAAAGGTAATATTAAGTTGAGATTATATGCTTGGATTGATCGCATAACGGCACATTCATTCCCTTGTATTTGTGTCTCTGAACAAATTAAACAATCGGCTAATTTATCCGCAGATGTTATTGAAAATTTTGTTGTATTACCTACCAAGTTATTTAAAACAACCGCACCAGCAACACAAGTCGCTTTTGTTGGTCGCTTAAGTTATGAAAAGGGTCCTGATGTATTTATCCGCTTAGCTAAGCAGTTACCCGAGTACGATTTTTCAATATACGGCAGTGGTCCTATGTTAGAAGATATCAGTACTGCTGCAACGAGTAACGTGACTCTAGAGGGGCATGTTAAGTCAATGAACTCCCACTGGTCAAAAATAAGCTTGTTATGTATTACCAGTCGAGAAGAAGGCTTACCACTGGTTGCTATTGAAGCGCTTGTAAGGGGGATCCCTGTTATCAGTTTTGATATTGGTGGCATTGCCTCAGTAGTAATAAATAACGTAAATGGCTGGTTGATAGCACCCTATAATGAAGCAGCTTTTCTAGAGTCAATCAAAATAGGACAAAGGTTAACCGCTAAACAACGAAGAAAAATAACTTCATTTTCGTATTCGTATATTAAAAATAATTTTTCAACTAATGCAGTTATACCTAAAATTTTTAATGTTTACAGTAAAGCGTTAATAGAAGCCTCTCATGCTAAATAGTCGATATAAAAACCTATTAAACCAATCGGCACTTTATGGCCTTAGTATTTTCCTAATGAAAGGTATTTCTTTAGTGATGCTGCCTATTTATACCAGCTACTTAATGCCATCAGATTACGGTAGATTGGAGCTGTTAGTAGTATTTTCTAATATTGTTTCTATCGTCTTAGGATTTGGTTTAGTCGAAGCACTATATCGGTTTGTCGGTTTAGCTGATGGTATTGAAAAAAAGCAACGTCATGCCGCTGAATGTTTATTAGTAGCGGGTGTAATAGCCCTTATTTCTTATGGATTTTTCCATTTTTATTCTAAAGAGTTATTGCCTTTCTTACCGGGAGATATCACAGAAAATGAGCTTTATTTACTTGGCGTAGCATTGTCTGTAGGGGGACTAATTAATATCCCATTAGCCTGGTTACGAATTACTGAACGAGCTGGATTATTCTTCACCATTTCGATACTAAAGGTAGTACTGCAAGTTTCGCTCACTTTTTACTGGTTGATCAATGGCTGGGGAATCACCAGTATTTTAGCTGCAGGCGCTATATCCTCAGTTATTGTTGCAATTATTTTATGTATCATTCAATTAAAAGAAACAAAAATTAGCTTTTCGCTAAAAAATCTTAAAAGCATAATCACTTATGCAGGTCCAATATTTATAGGGGGTGCAGCGACATTTACTTTATCAGGCATGGACAGATGGTTACTCACTGACTATTTTGGTACTACCCAAATTGCTGCCTATGCTATCGCAATCAAGTTTGCCTTAGTCCCTACCCTACTTATTCAACCTTTCACCTTATGGTGGTTTCCTAAACGGTTTTCTGTGCTTAAAGAACATGATGGCAAAAGCATTAACGCACACTTTGCTATGGTTGGCGCCATCATATCAGTACTTATATGTGGTGGTTTAGGCTTACTAGGGCCGCTACTCATTCATTATTTAACACCTATCGCTTACCACGGCGCTATTAGTATTTTACCTTGGTTATTACTTTTTACCTTATTAAAGATGCTGTCTGATCTATTAAACTTAGGTTGTTTTATAGAAAAAAGCTCAAAAGTACAAATGAATATTAATTTAGTAGCCAGTACCATTGGTGGGTTATTACTAATACTGTTGGTACCATTATTTATGATCGATGGTGCACTAATAGCGCTGATAGTTGCCGGTATTATCCGGTTTGGACTTTTCTTTTATTTCAGTCAAAAAAAGATCTACCTGCCGTACAAATTTAGTTATTTATATCCAGCAATTGGCGCTGCTGTTGTCGCCACCTGGTTTGGACAAGTGAGCTAAACATGACTTATTCTCCTTTAGTAATAGTAAGTATGGTGGTGGTATTAACGCTAACGACATTAGCGTTATGCTTTTTCCCTCATCCATTTATTCTCATTGTTATAGGATTGTTTCCCTTTGCGCTTTGGGGAATAGTTAATTTCTCATTTTATATAGTCTTAGCATTCGTCGTTTTTTCTTTTTTCCGTATCCATGAAGTATTTCCGTTTTTAGAGCCGTTAAAATTACCTTTGTTATTAGCGTTAGCAGCAATATTTGTCGTTTGTTTACGCGCTACCATCAGTAAAAATCTCCAGCCTTACTGGTGTCGACAATTTACCTATTTATTACTATTTTTTATTGTGGTGACTATTGCGATACCTTTTGCTACCAATGTCGCCGTAGCAGTAAAGTCTTGGTCAGGAACGTATAGCAAAATTATATTAATTACCTTTATTGTTGCTTGGATGATGCGTAAAGAAATCCACTTTATTACCACAAGTAGAGTATTTATCTTTGCTGGTGCTTGTGTTGGCTTAGTTGCCTTGTATAACAAGTTTAATAATATTGGTTTAGTTGAAGGAACTCGGGTCACTATAGGTCGAAGCATAGGATCTTTACTTGGCGATCCCAATGATTTAGCGCTGGTACTTTTGTATCCCATGGCGTTCGCTATAGCCTCTTTTCTAGAAAAATCTCTTTCTAAGTTCGAACGATTTTTTAGCTTTACTACTTTTAGTATTCTACTTTATGCGATATTGGCTACTCAAAGCCGTGGTGGTTTATTAGGATTTTTAGCGGTAGTAAGCCTATTTGCCTATAAACGCATACGCTCTAAAATTTTACTATTTTCAGGTAGTATAATTTTGGTAATTATTTTATTTATCGTGGCAGGTATTAGTGAACGATCTTCTGGAGGCGCTGCAGAATCAGGTATAGATGAATCAGCAATGGGCCGTTTGTATGCATGGGAAGCAGCATGGAATATGGCACTAGATAATCCTATATTAGGTGTTGGTATTAATAATTTTTATTATAATTATTTTTACTATAGCCCTCACTGGGATGGATTAAATCATGCCGTTCATTCTACTTGGTTTGGTGTGTTGGCTGAATCTGGTTTCGTTGGTCTTATATTATTCGTGTCTTTGATTGTCAGTACTTTATTGATGTCTTTAAAAATGTTGAAAACAGCCAATGATGAACACCACACCCCAGGTATACGTGTTGCGCTTAATGCAGCCCCAGCTGGTATTATTGGTTTTATTGTTTCTGGCACATTTTTAACCCAAGGCTTTATCTGGGCAATTTACTTACAAGTCGCTTTAGTAATAGCGTTAAACCGTTATTTAACATCTAAAAACAACTCAATAATAAACGTCAATTCAAAACGACCATAAACTATAGCCAGTAACAGGAGTAGTGAATATGTCTAAAACTATCGTACTAGATAGAGAAATTAGGCCAACGGTTTTATATGTTCACTACGGTGATAATTGGATCAGAGGTAGCGAAATTGTTTTATTAGATTTACTCAAGTCAGCTAAAGAAAATAATTACTCGCCATTACTTTGGTGCAATAGTAATGTTTTAGCCAAAAAAGCGACTGATTTAGGTGTTGAAGTTATTGTCGATGACTTTGTGTGCTTAGGTTACTGGACCTTGCCTAGATGGAATTTTTTACAGTTTTTCCGACTATTACTTAAAGCTGAAAAAATAATAAAAACGTATAAAATTTGTCTAGTACATTGTAATAATGGAGCACCCTGCCAATGGATGGTACCCATTTGTAAATTTACCAGGACTGCGCTATTACTGCATTTACATGCGCGTTACATGTTTAGAGACAGATTAACCTTATTGTTTCACGGCGCGGATAGCATCGTAGGTGTCAGCCAATCAGTCACTAGAATATTTAAAAATAATGAATTTAGCCATCAGAAAGTAGAAGTTATCTATAATGGTATTGACCCAAATAGAGTGCTTTGCCTTAAGCCTAGAGATATTAGAGAAGAACTATCAGCAAAAGCGACTGATTTTGTCATCTTGTATATTGGCTCATTAATCCCAAGAAAATTAGTGCATCAATTACTGTATGCCATAGATAACTTAAAACAAGGTTATCAAATAAAACTTGCTATTGTTGGCTCTGGTAGTGAAAAGGCTAAATTAATACATTTGGTTAATAAGCTTAATTTACATAACAAGGTTAAATTTTTTTCAGCTTGCGATAAAGTTGCTGAAATGTATTCAAGCAATGCAGATTGTTTTATTTCAGTGCCTTCGGAAGAAGTTTTTGGCTTAACGCTGGCCGAAGCAAGTATTGCTAATCTTCCTGTCATCACCAGTAATATTGCAGGTATTAATGAAATATATACCGATAAAAAACACGCACTATTAGTTCCTCCTAATAATACCGATGAACTGGTTGTGGCAATAAAGTCTTTAATTGATAAGCCACTGTTAAGAAAGAGTCTTGCTGAGAATGCAGAAAAACACATAGTAAAAAAATTCTCTTTAAAGCAGCAATGGGTAGCGTTCAATCGTGCTTATCAAACTTTGTTAAAGCGTAAAACTAAATATGGTATGACAAAAATGTTGTTATTACATGTTAAAACACTATGTATAGCTATTTTAATTAAAACCTTAACAAAAGTCTTACCCAAATTTTTAACACACAACTTTAAGCACTTAGTATTGAATCTTACTGGGAGTAAAAATCATGATTAATCGCGTATTAATTTATGATCCTGTACCTTTTAAAGGCGGATCTAAAAAAGTGATGAAAACAATCCTCGCTGAATTACCCCTAGATATTGAGGTATGGGTTATTTCTAACGATAACGACTCGTGGTATAACAGTTGCGATAATAATCTACACTTTGTGCCGTTGTTTTCTCCTCATTTTTTGCAGGATAAAACGACCGGAATACTTTACTTTTTTAAGCACCTTATTTATTTATTTTCGTTGATATTCAATATAATAAAACTTAAGCGTTTTACAAAAATAATTGGTTTTTCTGGCCCGAATGTAGACTTTTCTTTATATCTACTTACTGAACTAATTAACATAGAAATTATTCAACTTATTCAAGGTGATATTGCTAACTCAAAAGTTGCGGGTTTTGGTTTAGCAAGAGCAAAAAAAGTGTTTTACCTACCCTCTGCTCATGCTTCCATTTTAGATGCACTAAAATCCTACAGTAATAACGACCTGCTGAATGACAATATGACAATGGCAGACAACAAGTATATACCTTTTGTTAATGGTATTGACTGTTCAACGATAAAAGCGAAAATTACCCGGAATAAAATTGGCTTTTTATGGGCTGCTTCTTTATTAGAATGGAAACGTATAGAGCTCTTTTTAGCCGCTATTTCAGAGCTCAATAGTATTTCTAATGACGTAGATAAATATTTTGCTAATGTTTGTTATATCAAGCCACAAACTAAGACCTATGTAAATATTGATAGTTTTGATGAGGCAAAAAATATTCACTGGTATGTAGATCCTAAGAATTTAAATGATATTAGAGCAAACTCATCTGTATTTATCTCTACTTCACAAAATGAGCCTTTTGGTCTATCAATTTTAGAATCAATGGTTGCTGGACTTGCCATTGTAATTCCTGCTGATAATGCTTATTGGGATCAACACTTAACCGACGGTTTCGACTGTGTAAAATATGATCCTAATAGCATAAAAAGTTTAGTTCAAGCATTAACTCGATTAATAGAAGAACCTAACTTTTTACAGGAAGTTTCTCATCAAGCTAGAAATTCAGCACAACAATATTGTCATCTAGATTGCTATTCTCAGATTATTAAATGTATTCCTAATTAGCAAAATATCACATTGCAAAATGCAAATGAAATATATTTCCATAAGTATACCATTGATTATAATACCATTATATTATGGCTCAATAACTGCAACAGTAATAATAATCAACTCACAATATAAATAAACTAATAATATTAAGAGGTAATTGTTATGTGTGGAATTATTGGAGCAGTAGCAGAATCAGCAATAAATCCTGTATTAGAAGGTTTGGGTAAACTTGAATATCGAGGTTATGATTCTTCAGGTATTTCAATATTATCAAATAACGAAATTCAAACCATCAAAGCACAAGGTAAACTTAATAATCTAAAACAACGATTGTCGATGCAACCAATAGAGGGTGACTGTTGCATAGGTCATACCCGATGGGCAACACACGGTAAAGCCAATGTCACTAATGCTCACCCTCATCAATGTGGTCAAGTATCTGTTGTACACAATGGCATTATTGAAAACTACTTGCAGTTAAAGCAGCAATTAATGCAATGGGGTCATCACTTTAATAGTTCAACGGATAGTGAAGTGATCCCACATTTAATAAACCATTACCTTGCTCAGCAAATGTCGCAAGAAGAAGCTATTGAACAAGCTATCAACCAATTAAAAGGTAGCTATGCCCTTGGTGTGTTAATTAATGGCGCTAGCAAAAACCTCTATGCCATTAAGCAAGGTAGTCCCTTAGTCATATCCGAAGGTAATAATGGTGCTTATATGGCTTCAGATGCGATGGCATTAGGTCCTGATAGTGGTAAGATCTATTACCCTAAAGACAATGAATTAATCAAATTAAATACCAATGAAATAAAATTATGCAGTGGTTCAGCCAATAAAAAAATTCATTATATTAATAACAAACATTGTGTAAAGGTAATATCAAAAGGCGATTATAGCTCTTTCATGGAAAAAGAAATTTTTGAACAAGTAGATCTCCTTAAAAGGTTGTCAGTTAATAACCATACTGGCGAGTATTCAACTATAAATTTTAAAAACTTAAATAAGATCACTATTATAGCTTGCGGCACCTCATATTATGCAGCCTCAGTAGCAAAATCTTGGTTTGAAAAGTACGCCAATATCCTAGTAGAAATAGATATCGCCTCAGAATACCGTTATCGTTCACCTATCATCATAGACAATGAATTGGTTATTTTTGTCTCTCAGTCTGGTGAAACCGCAGATACGTTAGCAGCCTTGCGTTATGCAAAAAATAAAAATTGTCAAACACTCGCTTTAGTCAATGTTGCAAACAGTAGCATAGCGCGAGAAGCTAATTTCACCTTTGAAATTTTTGCTGGTCCAGAAATTGGGGTTGCTTCAACAAAAGCATTTACCTGTCAGTTAGCAATCTTTTATAAGATGGCTATTGAGGCCGCCAAACAAAGAGCCTTTATCAAAAATGTTGAAGTAAAGCAGTTAGCGCTTAATTTTATGAAATTGCCTTATATCATGGAGACAGTATTACAACGCTGTACTGATATGAAAAAAATAGCGAAAAAATTAGCAAACTATTCAAATGCTCTTTTCCTTGGTCGTGGTGCACTAACCGCTATAGCGCAAGAAGGCGCGTTAAAATTAAAAGAAATTAGTTACATTCATGCTGAAGCCTATGCTGCGGGTGAGTTAAAACATGGCCCTATAGCTTTACTTGATGAACACATGCCAGTACTGGTTATTGCGCCTAAAAATACGCTGACAGATAAATTACTTTCAAATATTCAAGAAGCACAAGCACGAAATGCCCCGCTGTTTATTATTGGCGATAGTAGCATTAAGCAGCATATCAGCTTACAAGAAAATGAATTTTTTGAACTACCAGAAATACCAGAATCAATACTACCGATAATCAGTGTTATCCCCATGCAATTACTGGCCTTATACACAGCTCAAATATTAGGAAAAAATGTTGACCAACCCAGAAACTTAGCAAAATCGGTAACAGTAGAATGAATTCCTTTAATGTAGACCACGCAAAGCAGTGGGCTAAAAATAGTGATAGTTTTTTAGCCCTACTTATAAAAACAGTATGGTTTAAAATTAAAGTTCTAGCGATGCCGAACATCCCTGTTGTATTTAAACTACTTTATTTAGTACATGTAATTTTAAAGCAAACGATTTCAGATGTACTACGCATTATTTATTACACGCCTTTACTTAAGTCTAGGCTAAAGAATAATCCTCAAGGCTTATATTTATATGGTGGCTTGCCTGTAGTAATAGGCAGCTTAGATATTATCATGGGAGATAAAGTAAGATTAGCGGCTATGACAACAATCAGTGGGCGTGCTGTTGGAGATAACATTCCGCAGTTAATTATTGGTGATAATGTTGGCATTGGTTGGCGTACCTCAATATCAGTCGGTAATACCATTATCCTTGGTAATAATGTACGTATTGCTGGTGATTGTTATCTAGCTGGTTATCCGGGACATCCTATTAATGCTAAGTTACGCGCTTTAGGTAAACCTGATGAAGACTCACAAGTCGGTGACATTATATTGGATGACGACGTTTGGCTAGCCACAGGGGTAAAAGTAATGCCAGGGGTAACAATTGGTCGTGGCACTATCGTCGCAGCGGGTAGTGTAGTCACCAAAGACTTACCCTGTTTTGTACTCGCTGCTGGCGTACCAGCAAGGGTTATTAATTCAATCGAGGAGGATAGTCATGACTAGTATGATAAGCAATTCAAAACCTTCAAAGGCGTCACTACCATCAATTAAAAATAAGCCTATCATCGTTTTTGGCGAGGACTGGGGCGCTCATCCTAGCTCAACTCAGCATATAGTGAAAGTGCTCTGTAAAACAAGACCGGTTATTTGGCTTAATTCAATTGGACTAAGAAAGCCAAAGGTAACACCACATGACTTGAAGCGACTTTTTAACAAAGTTAAGTCGTTCTTTGTTAATCAGTCCACTAACAGTGAAAAAGGTAATAATACCAATGAAGTCACTCATATTGACACCAGCAGTCATTTCCTCATCATAAACCCGTTAGTTATGCCCTGTGCTAATAGTTGGTTTTCTTTAAAACTAAGTAAAGTTATCTTGAAATGGCAACTCAACTTAGCCTATAAAAAACTTACGATAAAAGATCCTATTATTTGGTCATCTTTACCTACCGCCGTTGATTATTTAGAACTCTTTGACAATGCTCCTTGCATTTATTATTGCGGAGATGACTTTAATAGCCTTGCAGGTGTTGATCACAATTTTGTATCAGACAAAGAAGCGTTGTTAGTTGAAAAATCAAACTATATCTTTACCGCTAGTGAAAAAATGTTAGAAAGATTTCCTCATGAAAAGACAGTCAATATTCCCCATGGTGTTGATTTTAAACTCTTTAGTAAGCAGGTAATGCATACACCAAATGATTTACCGCAAGGCAAACCTATCGCTGGTTTTTATGGCAGTATTTCAGCTTGGTTAGATCAAAATTTATTAGTGGAAACTATTAAAGCATTGCCGCATTGGCATTTTGTTTTTATCGGTAAAGTTGCCTGTAATGTGGATAAACTACAACAATTTTCTAATGTCTATTTTTTAGGGACTAGACCACATAATGACTTACCTAAATATATACAGAACTGGAATGTAGCGATGTTACCCTTTGTAAACAACAAACAAATAAAAATGTGTAACCCTCTGAAATTAAGAGAGTATCTAGCTAGTGGCACACCGATAGTCACCACAGATTTCAATGCATTAAAGGGGTATCGAAAATACCTACAAATTGCTAGTAAGGTCACCCCTTTTCATCAAGCAATATTGCTAGCAAATGCTGAAATAACACCTGCCATTAATTTTGATAAACTTGAAAAGATAACTGATTTACTAGCCATTACTGACATTAAAAATATAAGAAAATCATCAGTCATTAATGAATCATGGGAAAGTAGAGCAATAGATGTTCAACGCTACTTAGTGATGTGTTAACAGCTAAAACATGTATATCATTCAGTAATTAATAATGATTTTTAGGGGGCTCTAGAATAGTCGTGTACTACCAACTGAGTTTTTTTCGATACAGTGTCGATGGACTTACTTCAAGTAATGCTGCTGCTTGAGGAATATTTCCTTGGCAATAATTTATCGCATTTTCAATAGCATTTTTCTCTGTCAACCATAATGGTATTATTTCAGTATTAGTATTAGTCGCTAACGGATTTGACGTTTGTTCAATAGGTGTTTCAGACCGCTCTTCAGACCGAATTGCAGGTCTGGTTACTCGATTTGATACTGGTAAAATATTATCAGATAAACCAATCGTACTAGATAAAGCCTTAATAATCATTTCACTGGTTAACTTATCGCCAGTATTTAATATCACCATACCATGAATAATATTTTCTAGTTGTCTAATATTACCCGGCCAATCATATTGGCAAATAATTTGAAGGCAACCTTTTGAAAAACGAACAAACAATTTATTTTCAATTTTACTGTATTTTTTAAGAAAGTAACGAGCAATTAATACAATATCTCCACCGCGATCCCTTAATGGTGGTAGACAAAAAGTAATCACGTTTAAGCGGTAATAGAGATCTTCTCGAAAATTACCATCTAACACTGCTTGTCTTATTGAATTTGAAGACGCTGAGATAAGTTGAGCATGAAACTTTTCTACTTTATTGGTGCCCAATGGCGTAAATTCTCGTTCTTGCACAACCCGCAGTAACTTAGCTTGTAGTGTTGTTGATAAAGTCGTTATTTCATCTAAAAACAACATGCCAGATTTAGCTGCAGCAAATAATCCTTCTTGCGAGGTGGTAGCGCCAGTAAATGCACCTTTTGTATGGCCAAATAACTGAGACTCCATTAAGTGCTTCGTAAAGTTAGCGCAATTAACCGCGATAAAAGGCTGACTTTGCTGATAACTTTCTTTGTGACACGCTTTAGCTACTAACTCTTTACCAGTACCCGTTTCACCGGTGATAAAAATAGGTGCATTAGTAGTCGCCGCATGACGAATACTAACAAAGAGCTCTTTCATCGCCTCATCAGCGGCGACCATACCATGAAAATTTATCGGTTCATTGATGAAACCTTTTTCAGCGACTTCCGTACTTTTCAAAGGAGTATTATCTAATGCTTTAGTAATAATAAATTTTAACTCTTTGTTGTTCCATGGTTTACATATGAACCTGTCGACGGTCCCAGAATTAAACGCCTTCGATATTTTGTCAAAATCTTGATGTGCTGACAAAATAATTCGCTGAGATTTTGGCCATAACGCTTTTATTTCATTTAAAAAAGTACAACCTTCTATTTCAGGCATCTGTTGATCCGAAATAACAATTTCAGGTTGGTTGTGGTGACAGAACTCTAAGGCAGCAAGCGCAGAGCTAAAACTTTGAATATTGATATGTAGGCCACGTAAAACCCTTTCCAAGGCTGTAAGGATATCTTGTTCATCATCAACCAATACAAGTAATGGTAAATAGGTATTTTGAGCTTCATTGACTATATTCATATAAATTACTTATCTTACATTCGGTAAGTTTAAGTCTAGAACATTTTTCGCATTCTGCTAAAAATCCTTTGTAATATAAGAATATAGTATAATAACCAATCAATTTATAAAGAAAATCTTCTTTTTTCGTATAAAAGTATTATATTAGGGTTAGATAGTTGTAAAACCTAAGGAAGAAGAAATGAGTAAGCCAGCTTTATTGGTTATTGATGATGATAAGGAAGTTCTAAGTGCGCTAAATAGAGCATTAAGATTGGAATTTGAATTGTTTCTATTTTCTGACCCTATTGCAGCGCTAGAATTTTATCGCGAGAAACCAACGCCGTTAGTATTGTCTGATATGAGAATGCCTGAAATGGATGGTGCCGCACTATTAGGCCATATTAGTGAAATAAATCCTAGCTCAAAACGATTTTTATTATCAGGTTATGCTGATATTAATCTTACCGTTGCCGCTGTTAATGAAGGAAAAATCAGCCACTACTTTACTAAACCATGGGACAATATAGAGCTTATTGCAGAGCTAAAAGATGCTTTTACTGTCTATTTGTCTGAGTTAAGTACCAAGAAGTTACTCAGGGTGAATAAAGAAAAGAATGCTAAGCTTTCTTTATTAAATAGCTCGATGGAGCTTGAAATTAATAAAAGTAAAAAAAAACTTGATCTAATTTCGACAAAAGAAGCAAAAAGTTTTGCGCGTTTAAAGAAAACCTTTAATACCTTTGTCTGTATTTATGCCAACAGTATTGCATTACATAATGAAGAGTATAGACAACATAATTATAGAATTGCCTCTCATGCCCGTTATATTGCTGAACTACAAGGCTGTGATAAGTTACTCAGTTATCAAATATATATCGCTGGATTATTATATGAAGCTGGAAAAATATCATTACCGCAAAAGCTTCTTAGACAGCCTTACGAACAACTTAATCATCAGGAGCAGACTCTTTTTGATAGTTTTTATCAAACAAGCGCTGATTTATTAAGTGGTGTCGATGAACTCTCCTTTGTTATTGAAATAATCAAACATATCCCTGAACATATTAATGGCACTGGCTTACCAGAACACTTAATCGGTGACGACATTCCCCTTGGATCCCGAATTCTAGCGATTGTTACTAGCTTTGATAATTTAGTGATTGGTCGGCAACAAATAACACCCGTATCCGTCACTGAAGCAAAACAAAGGTTGGCGAAATTAGCTGGAAGTCGATTTGACCCTAAATTACTCTCAATTTATCTTAATATGTTATCAGGGTTTTCTGATAGTAGTACCGCGAACAAACTAGAATTTCCAATTGACTTATTACAGCTATCTAAGGGCTTAATATTGACGCAAGATGTAGTAAATAGCTCATCAAATATATTATTAACAAAAGGTACTGTCATTGAGCAAAGTCATATAGATAAGTTACTAGAGATCAGTAAGGAACATGAGGAACAATTCTCTCTGTTCATTCAAAACCAACCGTAAACCTTACCGGCCTTACATAATGCTCCTTACCAATACGAAAGGTTTATATAATATAAGTCAGGTTAGGACTTCAATAGCATACTAAAATTTAGTTAGTAGCTTCCACAGCTGTCGCTTTTTTCATGTTAGCTTTAATTTCCTTAATGTCACAGTTATCAAGCAACAATAGTACATCGGCTATAGAGCTACGCAGTTCGATACTCTCTTTAAGTGCTTTTTTATTTTGCATATGCGAGACCGATTCTCGATTCATCACGGTATTAAGTAATATCTTCAGTCCCGCCTCATCATCAATATCTAAGGCGGTTAGAGGAGTCGGTGTTACTTCATTATAAGCATTATAGATAAGCGTTAACGCTTTTTGAGATTCTTTTAATCTTTCCATATTTTTTATTCTTATTAAATTAAAGTGTCATTTTAGATTACATCAATAAAACACTTTGTCTATAAGATATTAAATTATATTGAGATAATCTTATTTATTTGAATAATGTATTTATAATAATAACTTTTATCGAATAAGCGACATTACTAAAAAACCCCACTGTATTTAATACAGTAGGGTTTTTAAGGAATACTCTTTAAGGTAAAGCAGTGACAACTATCTGTTTATGGCAAATAGCTCTTACCCATTAAATAACTGTCAACTTCACGTGCACAACGTCGACCTTCATCAATTGCCCAAACAATCAAACTTTGACCACGACGACCATCACCAGCAGCGAAAACACCTTGTTTACTAGTAGCAAACTTATCATATTCTGCGGCAATATTAGAGCGGTTATCTTGCTCAAGGCCAAATTGCTCAATTAAGCCACCTTCAGGCCCCATGAATCCCATAGCGATAAGTACTATATCTGCTGGAATCACTTTTTCACTACCTGCGACCTCCTGCGGGGAAATTTGCCCCTTATCATTTCGCTCCCAAGTAATATCAACTGTATGAACAGCTTTAACATTACCTTGGTCGTCACTTTCAATTTTCTTAGTCATCACCAAGTATTGACGAGGATCATGTCCTTGAATTGCAACAGCTTCCTTTTGGCCATAATCAACCAATAAACGTTTTGGCCATTGTGGCCATGGATTACTTTTCTCTTCTCGTTTCTCTGGAGGGCACGGCATAATTTCTAGCTGAATAGCGCTACTACACTGATGTCGTAATGAGGTACCAATACAATCGGTACCAGTATCACCACCACCAATAACTACCACATTTTTACCTTGAGCATTAATGTACTGACCATCTTTATGTTCGCTATCGAGTAGGCTTTTAGTATTTGCCTTCAAGAAATCCATAGCGAAATGAACACCATTAAGTTCTCGACCTTCAACGGGTAAATCTCGTGGCACGGTTGCGCCAATACACAGTACTACCGAATCAAAATCGTTTTCAAGTTGTTCGACACTAATATCACTACCCACTTCAGTATTCGTAACAAAAACAATACCCTCTTCCGCTAAAATGTCAACACGACGCTGCACTAACTCTTTTTGCAATTTCATGTTTGGAATACCGTACATTAGCAAACCACCAATACGATCGGCACGCTCATAGACAGTAACCATATGACCCGCTTTATTAAGTTGCGCAGCAGCAGCAAGACCTGCAGGCCCTGAACCAATTACAGCAACATTTTTACCGGTACGCCCTGATGGTGGTAAAGCAACAACCCAACCTTCTTTAAAAGCATGATCGATAATTTCTTTTTCATGCAACTTAATAGCAACAGGATCAGCATTTATACCAAGTACACAAGCGCCTTCACAAGGCGCAGGACATACTCGACCAGTGAACTCAGGGAAGTTATTAGTTTTATGTAATAATTCTATAGCATCTTTCCAACGACCTCGGTAAATCAAATCATTCCATTCAGGAATAACATTGTTCACAGGACAACCGGCAACGACCGGTGCAAAATCTGACTTTGCCGACTGACAAAATGGTACACCACAGTCCATACAGCGAGAAGCTTGCTTCTCTACATCGGCTTGTGGAATTTCTTCATATACTTCAAGCCAATCAATTAAACGTTCTCCTGCGTTGCGTTCAGTTGGCAAGGCACGACCTACGTTGATAAACCCTGTTGGATTTCCCATAATATATTCTCCTTGGCAGCTTAGGCTTTCGCGCTTGCTAGTTTGTTTAAATGAATATCGAATGCTTGTACGGCAATGTCATATTCTGATTCGAATTTACCGCTTTGACGTACCTCATTCATGTAACCTTGCATACGCTTAAAATCAACTGGCATTACTTTAATAAAACGTTTAATACTATTATCCCAATCACTTAATAACTCACTAGCAACATCTGAGCCTGTTGCGTCAAAATGTTCAGTAATTAAGGCTTTTAATTCGTGACTTTCAGCATCAGTATCAATCGATTCTAATGCAACCATTTCCATGTTGCATTTAGATGCGAAATCATTGTTAACATCAAGTACATAAGCAACACCACCAGACATACCTGCAGCGAAGTTACGTCCTGTTGCGCCAAGTATTACTGCTTTACCACCGGTCATATATTCGCAACCGTGATCACCAATACCTTCAACAACCGTTGTCGCTCCTGAATTACGAACACAGAAACGTTCGCCAGCAATACCGCGTATAAATGCAGTACCAGAAGTAGCACCAAAAAAGGCAACGTTACCAATGAGGATATTATCACGTGGCGAGAATTTAGCCTGTTTACTTGGGTAAACAACCAAGTTTGCACCCGACAGCCCTTTACCAAAGTAATCATTCGAATCACCTTCAAGTTCAAAACGTAAACCTTTAGCAGAGAAACAACCAAAGCTCTGACCGGCAGAACCGTTAAACTTAACCTTGATAGTATTTTCTGGTAAACCTTTATCTTGGTACTTTTTAGATATTTCATTCGAAATCATCGCACCAATGGTTCTGTCTGTATTGATAACGTCATATTCAAGTTCAACGCTTTGCGCTAAATCAAGTGCCACTTGCGCATCTTTAATCATCTTACGGTCAATAATATCGTCAATCAGATGCTTTTGATCTATTGATTTATAAAGTGTTTCATTCTCACCACATTCTTCTTTATGCAATAGCGGCGATAAATCTACTCCCTTATATTTCCAATGGTCGACATCACTACGCTGTTTAAGACATTGTGTTTGACCTACCATTTCATCAATACTACAAAAGCCTAACTCAGCCATAATTTCTCGTAATCCTTCAGCCATTAGGGTAAAGAAATTTACTAAAATATCAGCACGGCCAGTAAATTTATCACGTAATCCTTTATCTTGCGTGGCGATACCAACCGGACAAGTATTTAGATGACACTTACGCATCATGATACAACCTTCAACAACTAAAGCGGCAGTAGCCATACCATATTCTTCGGCGCCAAGTAGGGTTGCAATCGCTAAATCACGAGGCGTTTTAAGCTGACCATCAGTCTGAACAGTAATACGGCTACGCAGTTTATTACGCACCAGTGTTTGATGAGTTTCAGCCAAACCAAGTTCCCACGGTAAGCCAGTATGTTTAATTGAGCTAAGCGGTGAAGCACCAGTGCCGCCATCATGACCAGCAATAAGTACTACATCAGCGTAAGCTTTAGTTACACCCGATGCGATAGTACCAACACCTGCTTCTGATACTAATTTAACGTTAACACGTGCTTCACGGTTAGCATTTTTAAGATCAAAAATAAGCTGAGACAAATCTTCAATCGAGTAAATATCATGATGTGGTGGTGGTGAAATCAAACCAACTCCTGGCGTAGAACCACGGGTTTTACCAATCCATGCATCAACTTTATCTCCCGGTAATTGCCCTCCTTCACCAGGTTTAGCGCCCTGCGCCATTTTAATTTGTAGCTCATCGGCATTCGCTAAGTAATGACTAGTCACACCAAAACGACCCGAAGCAACTTGCTTAATGCGCGAATTCATTGAATCGCCATTTTCAAGTGGGGTAAAACGAATTGGATCTTCACCACCCTCACCGCTATTACTCTTACCACCAATACGATTCATAGCAATAGCTAATGTAGTGTGAGCTTCCCACGAGATTGATCCAAATGACATAGCACCTGAAGCAAAACGTTTAAAGATATTTTCTATTGGTTCAACGTCACTTAATGGAATTGAAGTACGGTCGCTAGTGAAATCAAGTAAACCTCGAAGAGTAAAAGCATCTTTACTTTGATCATCAACTGTTTTTGCGTATTGCTTGAATTGATTAGTATCGTTACTTGCCGTTGAATGCTGGAGTAAACGGATAACTGTTGGACTAAATAAGTGACGCTCTCCATCATGACGCCATGAATACTCACCACCCGTTGGCAATAAATTTTCAATAGCAATACGACTCGCTTCTGGGAAACCTTCACGATGACGTAACAAAGCTTCTTGCGCGATTTGATCTAAGCTTAACCCTTGGATTCGACTCACTGTACCGGTAAAATACTCACTAACTACATCCGAGTTAATACCGAGCGCTTCAAATATTTGCGCGCCTAAATAGGACTGTAAAGTCGAAATTCCCATTTTAGAGAACGTTTTCAATAAACCACTGCCTACCGCTGCCGTATATTTAGCTATGATTTGGTCATTTGACAATTTATTATCAAGTACACCTTCATCACGTAAACCATACATACTCTCTAGTGCTAAGTATGGGTTTACCGCGGCTGCTCCATAACCAATAACCGTAGCAAAATGATGCGTTTCACGAATATCAGCGGACTCAAGAATAATATCAGCATGAGAACGTAATTTTTCGCGAATTAAATAATGATGAACCGCTGCTGTTGCTAATACCGACGGAATAGCCACATGGTCACTGTCTACTTCACGATCACTTAATATTAATAAGGCATAACCGTCTTCAACCGCATTTTTTGCGTATAAACAAACACGGTCAAGCGCTTTTTTAAGCGATCCAGCTTCACCATTTGCTTTAAAGGTGATACTAATCGTTTTTGATTGTAAGTGGTCATTATCAATATGCTGCAACTTACGTAATTGCTCGTTTGTTAGTACTGGTTGATCAATTTCAACTTTATGACAATGTGCTGCAGTTTCATCAAGTAAGTTAAGTGACTTACCGACATAACCACGTAACGACATAACCAACTCTTCACGAATTGGATCGATTGGTGGGTTAGTAACCTGGGCAAACAACTGCTTAAAGTAATGTGATAATTGCTGTGGACGATGCGATAAGACGGCTAAAGGCGTATCTGTACCCATAGCACCTAATGGCTCTTTTGACGTACCTACCATGCCAGCAAGTACCAAATTAAGGTCTTCACTGGTATAACCAAAAGCTTTTTGTATTTTACGCAATTCAGTTAGTGGTGGTTGAGCAATAGAAGCTGTTGGTACAGGTAATTGCTCTAATTCAATTTTGTTTTCTTCTAACCACTGAGCGTAAGGCTGCGCGGAACTCACTTGGGTTTTAACTTCATCGTCACTAATTATGCGACCTTGCTTCAAATCAGCAATGAATATTTTACCAGGCTGCAGGCGACCTTTTTCAACAACTGTTGACTGGTCAACACACAAAGTACCGGTTTCAGAGCCCATCACTAAGGTACCATCTTCGGTTAGTAAGTAACGAGATGGACGTAAACCGTTGCGATCAAGTGTTGCGCCGATAACATTGCCATCGGTAAAGGATAACGAAGCAGGACCATCCCATGGCTCCATAATACACGCATAATACTCATAAAATGCACGTTTGGTTGGGTCCATGTCTGCTTGAGTTTGCCAAGCTTCAGGTACCATCATCATCATCACTTGGGCTAGCGAACGTCCGCTAAGTACTAATAACTCAATAGCCATATCAAGGTTAGCAGAATCAGAGTTGTCATTATTACAAATCGGATTCAACATTTTCAATTCAGCATCACTAAAGTTTACTGAACTAAACAATGCTTCACGTGCATTCATCCAGTTGATGTTACCGCGTACTGTATTAATTTCGCCGTTATGGGCGATATAACGAAACGGTTGTGCTCGTCGCCAAGCTGGGAAAGTATTCGTTGAGAAGCGTGAGTGGAACATCGCCATACCAGAAATAGTACGTTCGTCTTGAAGATCAAGATAATATTGACGAACTTGCTGGGTAGTAAACTGTCCTTTATAGACGATCTTAGTCGATGACATTGAGGTGACATAAAACTCGTCACGCTCTTTAGCAATGCTGCCATTAATTTTATGTGAAGTGTACTTTCGTAACACAAACAACTTACGCTCAAACTCTTGTATAGATAATTCTGCTGGCTTAGCAATAAATACTTGCTCAATATTCGGTTCGCTGTCAAAGGAAGCCGCGCCCAACATAGAGTTATCACCTGGGACATCACGATAACCAAGTAAAGTTAAACCCAGTTCAGTAATATTTTCGTTTAAAATGTCTTTACACGCGTTGCTTTGTGCTTGTTCACGTGGAAAGAAAATCATGCCAACACCGTAACTTCCAGCATCGGGTAAATTAAAACCTAATTTACTGGTTTCTTCACTAAAAAAATCATGAGGAATTTGAATAAGAATACCAGCACCGTCACCACTTTTGACGTCAAAACCAGTACCACCACGATGTTCCATACAACTCAACATGGTGAGTGCATTCTCAATAATATCGTGTGATTTTTTACCCTTGAGGTTGGCGACAAAACCAATACCACAACTGTCATGTTCGAATTCGGCGCGATAAAGGCCTTGGGATTTTTTACTTATATTGTTCATTGCTTGTTCCTATTTCATCAACCTATTTCTATTAGCTAAACTTTACTTACTAATTAAGGCATATATTTTTATTGCTCAAAGTGTGCGCGACTGATCCTTCAGAATATTATTTAGAATTTCTTGAACCTTGAACGTCAGACTTCTACTAAGTCTTTATTGGACGAACTGCCATTAATGAAAATCATTATTTAATGCGGTCGGAAAAAATACCCGTAAAATGGCTCTGAGTCAAATATTTTATGAATATATATACTGATTATTTGAATATATAAATGAATAAATAATTATCAAAAATTACTAGTGTTTACTCTAAAGGATACCTTAAACTCTTTTGCACCAGCTCATTAAGACTATTTGTTATTTTTATTAAAAATATTGTCCATTCATATAATGGATTATTTCTTTAGTACTACAAATTGATAATAATTATCAACAATAAAGTAAAAACTCTATATTTTTAAGAGAGTTATATTAAAGAAAAAATAAACAGCTACTCGTTAACGTAGATTTTTAGAATAACTTAGTGATATAGGGTTTTGAACTCTGTAAAAATTTAAATAATAAAGCATCCATCTAAATAAAACTATGGTATCTATTCTTTAAAATACTCGTATCAAAAAATAGATAAGTCTCATTAATAAATCTTCGATTAGTAGATTAACAAGTAACTCTTTGATATTAAAGTAGATCATTCTTTATTTTGTATTCGATATTTCACAGCTATTTCATCAAGTTCATCATGATAATAAAAATAAAATATTTTTAGTTTATAGAGTAGTTAAAGTATGGGATATTAGCGCCAATTAAATAGGGCCTATGGAGCGGACATTACTGAAACGCCCTATAAAACACTGTTATATCAAGGAATCATTATGTACTCTAAAAAATCTCGTAGATTAAGAAAAAAGCTGTTTTTAGACGAATTCGCTACCATGGGCGTTGAATTAGATTGTAATTTAACCTGCAAGAATGAGTCTGACTTAGAAATAATAATGGACGATTTTTACGCTTATACTGGAACACTAAACTTATGTATAGGTGGTGGTGGCGATTTAAGCTCCTTTGCCGGTTTTATTTCTTCTCAAGAACGTTATGGTTCAGTTACTGAAGCTGATATATCAAGTATCACTCATTGGTTAAAAGAGCAAAATATAGTAGCAGAATTTAATATTGGAAAACTTGTAGACGCTAACTATGGCATGTAATAAATAATAAGAGGTGTCACCTACACGACACCTCTTATTTATTAGCTTTTAGCTAAACTTTCTAATGCTTGTATTTCTACTGTTATTTTTTCAGCTTCAGCAGTAATCAACGAATAAGATTTAATATCTCCATTTCTTTGTGCATGCATAGCTTGTTCTAGCATGGCTTCATAGCGTTTATTTAATTTTTTGATTGGATCTCTTTTAAATATTGAAAACATTTTTAATTACCATTTAGTTGGGTCTTTATCTTTATACGTTTATAAAGATATTTTAGTTTTTATTATTTGAATTTAAAAATGAAATATTAGTGTCTGTTGATCTCTCGAGATTTTTTTTGCAGCTATTCGTTGAGTATTTATACAAGCCAGAGCCTTGGTAATATGGTTATTCCACATAAAAAGGCGATAACGCGGTATAAATGGCCAACAAAGACTGTCCGAAGGATTCAGCTAAAAGCGTTTTATTTTTTGTTAAGTAGTATTTGCTTAGAGTAACTAGGCTACATACTAGCTACCACGATTAAAACGCTTTTATCTCGAACAAAATTTAATCGCGAAAGATCAACAGAGCCTACTATATACGATTTATTTATCTCATTAGAATTTAATTTTACCGATTACCATGTCTTTAAACATAACCCAATCTCCTATCAAACTATAAAGTGGATATGTAAAAGTAGCGGGTCTATTCTTTTCAAATATAAAATGCCCTACCCAAGCGAAACCATAACCAATAAAGGGTATAATCAACAATAAGTATAAGCCACCGAATACTACAACATAAAAAAACAGTGAAATAATAAGAGAAGAGCCAACAAAATGAAGTCGGCGACATATCAAGTTAGTATGCTGACTGAGATAAAATGGGTAAAAATCGGCAAATTTTTTATATCTTTTTGTCATCCTACTCACCTTCAATATTTACTCTATTAATCTCATAAAAAACATATAACATGTTACTGAGCACCTAAAATTACTAGTGTAAACTTATACGAAGTAAACATAATAAGCGCTTACGTATTTTATTATTTAGCGTTTTTTTCATGTGTTAAAATCGTTGTAACTAGCTTAACTGACTCTTTAAAGTATTTCTCTTTAACTTAAAGATAAGATACATCAGAGAAGAATTTATCTACCATAACCCGGATTAGAAAATAAAGACTAAAACAGGGCTTATCAGCGCTTCTGCTTTAGATTTTAAAACATCACTAACGATAAAGTTGACACCAAAATCATTGCCAAAAGGTTAAGTATTAGTATCATATTTTCACCATACTGTAGATACTTTATAGTCAATAATTTCCAATCCGATGCTGCTCACAAAAGATATATACCTGATTCTAAATTGAATGAATACATAACGCAGTAAAAACCACATAGTAACATGGCGCTTAGTCAATCAGAAAACCAGTCATATTGTTATACTGCATAGCCGATATTATCGAAATACGACACTGGTTAGTACTCAAATAAGCACTAGTGAATAATGCGTTTTTGCTGGTCCCACTTACTTCCTTGCCAGTTCAATATAGTTCCAACAGCTTCACAGGTATCACAATGCCACTCAATAATATCAATTGCGATACTTTCGGCTTTAACGTCACCCTCACACAATATTGAATCCGCACGGCTATTACATTTTAAATCAACATCAATGAGTGGTTTTTCGATATTTTCAGAAACCAATAATACTATTTTAGTAAGAAATTTAAAAACCGTTTTTGCTTGTTCTGTGAGTTCTAAGTTATTACCTTCTTCGTCAAGAAATTGTGTTAATTTTACTTTTAACGCCATCTTTTTGTAATCCAAGGGTGCTAATGCCGCTAAGATATAGTACTTAGTGCTTTAGGTACATTATTTCTAATTTTATATTCTCTAGATGACATTACACAGTTTACTTCTAGGCCACTTTTATTCTACATAAGAACTGTCCGTCTTCGATTTTTATGGTGCCTACTTATGAGATAATTATATATAACATCATAAACAGGCACGCTGGTTTACTCAAACGGCAATTAATCCACGTAGCCGCTGCCAATGGCACTAAAGGGAAGCTCTAATCCAAGCTCAGGTACTTGAAGACCTATCCAAGCGACAAAAGTATTGCTATTAGGACCAGGGAAAACACTGTACTCATTTATCCAAGGGTAAAGAGCGATAGCCTGCTGAATCTTAGGAATAAGTATTGAGGCTTTATCACCTTTAATCGAAAGTAATAAATCAGGTTTTGATCCATACCAGTACCTATCTGGTGTAAGGGTTTGATATTGCCTAATTGCAGGTAACCCGCGTTTTACTTGCCAGCCTATAACCTCATAAACACTATATTCAGTCGCTTGCTCTGTTTTAATTGCTACCCAAGGATGAACAGCAAACCAGCCGCGCCAACTAAAAGCATCCGCCGCATAAAATTCAATGATTGCTCTGTTGTCTTCACTTGGCGCCGTTGCAATACCTGCAGGCTGTCTACTCGCTGTGCGCCAATCAGTATTCGAACAAGCACTGATAAATAATACAACACAGATAATACTAAAACATCTCATATTCCTTCCCATACACTGGTTAATTTATAACTTTCAATTACTCTTACAATGTGCGATTTTTATAATTTTTTGCTTAGCTGATTTCTTTTATTGCCCGTCCTATTCCATCTACCGTTAAAGGAAACATCTTGCTATCAATCAACTGATTGATCAGTGATATAGATTGATAATATGACCATTGCGGCTCAGGTTGTGGGTTTAACCAAGCAACTTTAGTAAAATGACTGGTTATTCTATTCATATAGTCACTTCCTGGTTTTTCATTCCAGTGCTCAACACTTCCGCCTGGCGCAATTATTTCGTAGGGTCCCATGGTCGCATCACCAACAAATATTACTTTATAATCCGAGCCAAAAGTTCTTATGATTTCTTCTATATCAATAGTTTCGGTGTAGCGTCTTTCATTGTCTCGCCATACTTTTTCATAAACGCAGTTATGAAAATAAAAGAATTCTAAATATTTAAATTCACTGTGCGCCGCTGAGAATAGTTCTTCACAAGTATGAATGTATTCATCCATAGAGCCACCAATATCAAAAAACATTAACACTTTTACTGCGTTATGACGTTCTGGCTCCATATGGACATCTAACAAGCCACCATTTTTCGCCGTTGATATTATGGTAGTATTGATATCAAGCTTTTCACTAGCACCAGTACGAGCAAATTTTCTTAATTTTTTCAATGCTAGCTTTATATTTCTAGAGCCTAACTCTCGGTCTTGGTCAAAGTTTTTAAACTCTCGTTTATCCCAAACTTTTACCGCGCTATTATTTCGGTTTTTGTCCTGCCCTACTCTAATACCTTCGGGATTATAACCATAGGCACCAAAAGGAGAAGTACCGCCGGTGCCAACCCATTTACTTCCGCCAGCATGGCGTTTTTTCTGCTCTTCAAGACGCTCTTTTAAGGCCTTCATCAATTCTTCAAGACCACCTAACGACTTAAGCTTTTCTTTTTCTTCGAGGCTTAAGTTCTTTTCAAACTCTTTTCTTAACCAATCTTCAGGTAACAGTCGGTCAAAAATATCTATCTGTTCAATACCTTTAAAATATTCAGCAAAGGCACGGTCATACTTATCGTAGTGAATTTCATCTTTAACCATCACTATTTTAGCAAGGTTATAAAAATCATCGACATCAGCAAAAATCACACCTTTTTTTAATAGTGCGATTAAATCTAACAGCTCACGTAAGCTGCACGGCACTTTGTGTTTTTTTAGTGCCAGAAAAAAATCAATAAACACGGTTATATCACCTGTTTCTTCGGCTCATAAAGGCGAGCTTTTCCAATAACGTAACATCTTGCTCATTTTTCAATAAGGCACCAAATAGCGGAATAATGTCTGATTTATTATCCATTAAAACATCTTGAGAGATGTCATCAGCCATGAGTAGTTTTAGCCAGTCAATTAATTCAGAGGTAGAAGGCTTTTTCTTAATCCCCTTTAATTCTCTTAATTCAAAAAACACTTCTAGTGTTTGTGTTAAAAGGTCTTGTTTAACATGAGGATGATGCACATCTATAATTTTCTGCATTTCAACTTTAGTTGGGAACTTGATGTAGTGAAAAAAGCAGCGTCTTAAAAAAGCATCAGGTAATTCTTTCTCGTTATTTGAGGTGATAATGATTATTGGTCTTTGTTTTGCTTTAATTACCTGTTGAGTTTCATATACAAAAAACTCCATTTTATCAAGTTCTTGTAGTAAATCATTAGGAAATTCAATATCCGCTTTATCAATTTCATCAATGAGTAATATCGGTCTTTGTTCTTCTTCAAACGCCTGCCACAACTTACCTTTGACAATGTAGTTACCAATATCATTGACACGTTCATCACCTAGTTGGCTATCTCGCAATCGTGATACTGCGTCATACTCATATAAACCTTGTTGTGCTTTAGTGGTCGATTTAATGTGCCATTGATACAACTTACAATTGAGTGATTTGGCTAACTCTTCAGCTAATTGTGTTTTACCCGTTCCTGGCTCACCTTTAATTAATAAAGGTTTTTCCAATGTGATAGCGGCATTTACTGCTAAGCGAAGATCGTCTGACGCAATATAATTCTCTGTACTTTTAAACATGTTATTACCTATTTAGAGTCTATTGAGATCCGATTAAAACGTTACTCAGATGACAACTTTTATCGATTTAAATTTGTCAGTATATATTAGCTGATTATTTATGCTTGTCTGGATAAAAGATAACAGTATTTAGTTCACCGTCTTTATCTTTAACGCATTTGGGAACGAAATAGTAACACCAATAAATGCTAGTAAAAACAGAATAATAAAACAATCGTTTTAATTGTGTGTTTTTATTTTATAATAAGAAAATTACACTATAAAAGGTAAAAATATTATGATTACTATTCATCATCTTAATAAATCAAGATCGAAACGCGTTATTTGGTTATTAGAAGAACTTAAAATAGCCTATACAATAGTAGAACATCAGCGTGATTCTAAAAGTAATTTAGCGCCAGAAAGTTTAAAATTGATACACCCATTGGCTAAAGCACCAATAATTGTTGATGGTACAATCACCTTATGTGAATCTGGCGCGATAATGGAATATGTTTTAAATCAAGCAACTACTGATAAATTAAGACCCGCGATTAATAGTCCCGAATATTATTATTATCTAGAGTGGTTACATTTTGCAGAGGGCTCGTTAAGTTTACCTGTGATTACAACATTACTAATGTCTATGGAAGATCGGGATGGGACAAAACCATTAGATGGCTACATCGCTAAAGAAATACAACTCGACTTATCTTATATCGAAAGTACATTAAATGAACGCCGCTATTTTTCAGGTGATAATTTTAGTGCAGCAGATATCATGATGACAATAATATTAGAAATTGCTGATAATCTGGGCTTACTGAAAAACAAAATAAAGACCAACGCTTACCTAACGACTATGCAACAACGTAGCGCCTACCAAACTGCAGCAAATTACGGATAATAAAATATTAAATTCGCTGTTGTAATAGCTCATGGAGCTTACGCATAACCATAAAATAACCCTGAGGAATAATCATGAAATTAATCGATTTTTCGATAAATGAAAAAATTGCAGTCATTACCTTAAAAAATGGCAAAGTTAATGCTATTTCGTCTCAAGTAATAACAGAAATAAATAGCGCATTAGATCAAGCAGAAATAGCAGGAGCTGTGGTAATTATAACAGGACAGCAAGGTATATTTTCAGGTGGTTATGATCTAAAAACCATGAAAGAAAGCTCAGCTTCAGCTGTTGCACTAGTTACCGCTGGATCGACCTTAACGCGTCGTATGTTGTCATTCCCATTTCCTATAATTGCTGCTTGTACCGGTCACGCTATTGCTAAAGGCGCATTTTTATTACTCAGTTGCGATTTTCGTATAGGGAGCATAGGTGCATTTAAATTAGGATTAAATGAAGTCGCTATTGGCATGACTATGCACCAAGCAGGTATTGAATTAGCGCGTAATCGCGTGCCTATTAATTATTTAACACGTTCAGTAATCAATGCTGAACTATTCAGCCCAGAAACAGCAATAGCCGCTGGATTTCTCGATACTGTTGTTCAACCTGAACAATTGATGCTGACAGCAATGGCGGTCGCTAAACAAATGCTTACGCTCAATATGACCGCACATCACGGTACTAAATTAAGAGAGCGAAAAGAAATATTACATGCGCTAGATGCTGCCATAGAAATAGATTCAACAATGACATTAAATTTGTAGAGCAAGTTTTAAACGTAAAGCATAACATCAGGAACGAAGGTATTAGTCACTTGTTGATTACTCTTATCTTCGAACCATTTTACTGAATAGAGCGCTGTTGACAGCACTCTATTAGGCCCGATGTCATACCATAAATATTAAAATATACGCATTTTAATGTCAAACTATTGCAGAGCGATAAATATATTACCAACCGTACCAATAACCTCTAATAACATCCAATGTTAAGTTACCTCAGTCTCATCAATAGCTTTAGAGAACGCAAGACAATCTACAGTTGAGTTGCTAATAACAGACCTTGTTTAATCGCACGCTTCGCATCAAGCTCTGCCGCCACATCAGCACCACCAATTAAATGGTATGGCTTATTCAAACCCTCTACTAATTCTCTAGCAGGATATTGACCAGCACAAATAATAATATTATCAACATCGAGTAACTGTTTTTCTCCTGCGATACTTAAATGTAAACCTGCGTCATCAATTTTGTGGTACTGGCAAGAAGCAATCATTTTTACTTGCTTGTTTTTAAGACCCATACGGTGAATCCAACCAGTAGTTTTACCTAAATCAGCGCCGACTTTAGTCTCTTTACGTTGTAGTAAAAACACCTCACGTGCGGGAGCTGATATTTCGGCTTTAACTCCTTCAATACCAGCGCGGGCTTGGAGTGTCATATCAACGCCCCACTCTTTCATATACGCTTCAATATTTTGACTTGTTGATTCGCCTGAATGAACTAAGTATTCAGAGACATCAAAGCCAATACCACCGGCACCAATCACCGCAACTTTTTTGCCTACCGGCTTTTTATGTCGAAGCACATCAATATAATTTAAAACTTTTTCGTGCTCAATCCCCTCAATAGGTGGTGTACGAGGATTGATACCGGTAGCAATAACGACGTCATCAAAATCACTGGTATTTAGCTCAGCCGCAGTTACCTTAGTATTTAATTTAATGGTCACACCCGTTAGCTCAAGTTGACGAGAAAAATAACGAATTGTTTCAGAAAACTCTTCTTTCCCTGGCACTTGTTTGGCGATATTAAACTGTCCGCCTAATTCATGTGCTCCATCAAAAAGTGTTACTTCATGGCCTGCTTCAGCAAGCGCAGTAGAGGCAGACAAACCTGCAGGACCTGCACCCACTACTGCAATTTTCTTTACTCTTTTTGTTGGAATAATATTTATTTCTGTTTCAAAGCAAGCACGAGGATTAACTAAACAACTGGCCATTTTTCCTAAGAACACATGATCTAAACACGCTTGATTACAACCAATACAGGTATTTATTTCATCACTACGACCTTCCGCCGCTTTATTAACAAACTCGGCATCCGCTAAAAAAGGTCGTGCCATTGAAATCATGTCAGCGTCACCATTTTGTAAAACTTCTTCAGCAACTTCTGGCGTATTAATACGATTTGACGTAATCACTGGAATACTAAAATGTTCTTTATATTTAGCCGTCACCCAGGTAAATGCTGCACGTGGCACCTTAGTTTGAATAGTTGGTATACGCGCTTCATGCCAGCCAATACCGGTATTTATAATTGTGGCTCCAGCTTTTTCAATCGCCTGACCAAACTGCACTGCTTCTTCGAAAGTACTACCGCCCTCAACAAGATCCATCATAGACAAGCGGAATATAATAATAAATTTTTTACCCACAGCTTCACGAATACGACGAACCACATCAACACCAAATTTTATACGATTTTCATAGGCTCCACCCCACTCATCATCACGTTGGTTGGTTCTTAAAGCAGTAAATTGATTAATAAAGTAACCTTCAGAGCCCATCACTTCAACACCATCGTAATTCGCTTCTTTTGCTTTTAAAGCAAGATTAATGAACCCTTGTAGCTCTTCTTCTAACATTTCAGCTGTAGCAGCTTCAGGTTTAAATGGATTAATTGGCGCTTGTATAGCTGATGGTGCAATAGGTTTTTGATTAAAAGCATAACGACCAGTATGTAATATTTGCATACAAATTTTACTGTTATACTTATGTACTTCGTCAGTAATCGCTCGGTGTTTGGCAATATCTTCAGCACTTTCAATCAACTTAGTATCGGGGTGAGTAGCACCACGTTTTGTTGGACCATAACCACCCGTTACAATCAGTCCACAACCACCTTTAGCGCGCTCGCCAAAAAAGGCTGCCATGCGTTTGGTTCCATCAGGATGCTCTTCTAAACCCGTGTGCATTGAACCCATTAAAATTCGGTTTTTTAGCACAGTAAAACCAAGATCAAGTGGTTCAAACAACTTTAAAAATTTTTGCTGGGACATAGCGGCTCTCTTTTATTACGGGTATGAAACGTTAGGACTTTTACTACTTATGTTAGAATCCTATGTTAAAAAATGAGGTGGTAAAATACTGAACGCCTCAAAGTTGACACTGTCTAGTTATCACGGATAAAAGATACACCTTAAATATGACACTGTCAAGATTGCTTGTTTATCAGTTTGTTGCTAAATTGCTTGTTATGAAAAATACTGAAGAAAAATCAAAATATCACCACGGTGATCTACGCGAAACACTACTACTAGTGGCAACTGAAATGTTGCAAGAAAGTGGTATAAAAGAAGTTTCCTTACGTAAACTTGCTTCCCGTGTAGGGGTTTCTAGAACAGCACCTTACCATCACTTCAAAGATAAAAACGCCCTGCTCTGTGGTATAGCCGAAAAGGGTTTTGAACAACTACACCAAATCAACAAATGTGGTTCTAAACTTGAAGAAATATCAGTAAAAGAACGTTTTTATCGTTTTATTCATGATTACATTCAATTTGCTAATAACAATCCTGAACTTTACGAGCTAATGTTTGGCCGAACTATATGGAAAGATAAAAGTAGCACCCTTGAACTGCGTGACTCAGCCTATCCTTGCTTTCAATTTCAAGTAGATATGACTCAAGAATGGCAAAAACAAGGGCTGTTCAATATCGATGATAATGCCTTGCGGGTATCTCAAATCTTGTGGGGCACAGTGCACGGTATCGCTAAGCTATTTATTGATGGTATATACACTGATAACAGTAAAATTGATGAAATCTGTGATTATGCTGTCAGACTATTTTTATCAAATTCGACATGATACAAATTCTTTTGTTTATAACTACCTATTAGCTAATAAAAGGTGGGATGATAGTTTCTTTGACTATAATTATTAAAAGCATTTTTGATGTTTTTATAATTTACTTCTCTGAAGGACAAAATTTTGAGTAATATCTTATGAGTATTATCCCTGAGTCCCCTATCCAAAAAATAACAGTCGATCGACTTGAGCCTGGCATGTATGTTTTGTCTGTTCGTATCAAAGGTAAAGCTGTTGGTATAAAATCTGAAGGGTATATAAATTCTAAAGAAAGTATCCAAAAGCTCATTAAAGCCGGTATTACCGACTTAACCGTTGACCCTAAAAAACAAAAAAAAGTAGAGAAAATTGATAAAATCCTACCTCAAATTAATACAAAAATAACGCCAGTTAAATCGAAAAAAGAAAGTAATGGGATTTCATTTGACCAAGAGATGATCAAAGCCAGTAAACTCTATGATGGTGCAAAAAGTTTACAGCATAAAATACTTAACAGTCTTACCGAACACAAAACGATTAATGTATTACAAGCAAAAGAGTCTACCGATGCCATTGTCGACTCTATATTTCGAAATCAAGATGCCTTAGTCTGCATGACACGCCTGCGTATTAAAGATGAATACTTAGTCGAGCATTCCCTCAATGTTTCTATCTTAATGACTTTATTTGCAAAACATTTAGCCTTTGACCGTAAAATTATTGAACAACTAGCCCTCGGTGCATTTTTACATGACATCGGTAAGGTCTTAGTCCCACCAGAAATATTACACAAACCCAGTAAACTCGATCCTCAAGAGTATGAAGTGATGAAAAGTCATGTAAACTTGGGCATCGAACTGCTAAAGCAAAGCCCTGACTTACCTAAACTCGTGATAGAAATAGTACAACAACATCACGAACGTCTTGATGGTAAAGGTTACCCCAATCAACTAAATGAACAACAAATCACTCAATATGGACGTATGATAGCAATTGTTGACAGTTATGATGCTATGACCGGTGAGCGTCCTTATAAGGACGCAATGCACCCTATCAATGCCTTCAATATTTTAATGAAAGAAACGCCAAATAGTTATGACAAGACTTTAGTTGAACAATTTATTAACTGTCTTGGTATCTATCCTATAGGCACTTTAGTCAAACTTACTAGTGGTAAACTTGGCCTGATAAGTTGTCTTAATAAAAGTCGACCATTGCAACCTTTTGTTCGAGTATTTTATAACACTAGACTAAATCAAGCCATTGCAATGGAAGAGATAAATCTCAGCCAAGCCAAGCAAAAAGACGAAATTGATTGCTGTATTAAACCTAGCGAGTACAATATTAATTTACTGCAATTTTTCAAAGCTGCTTTTATTAATTAATAAAAAATGAGCACAAACACTAGATAATTTTTTAGCATTCATTTACTAAGTACTACTCATTTTTTAACCAACCTTTTGTTACGGCAAAGTCAATTTGTTTGCAAACGTATGCCCATAATTGTGGTGCTAAATCCTCAAGATATTTATTACGTTCCATTACCTGTGATTTTGTAATATTGTGTCTAGCCCAGCTACCACCTTTATTTCTCATGTTTTGTAATAAAGGTAAAATACGATCTATTGCTTTAGCAAATCGAGCATCAATGGTTTCAGCATTTTCAAACTCTAGCCATAGTGCTTTATAATGTTGAAACTGTTTTTCAGGTAATAAGCCAAAAATACGGCTTGCTGCAGCAATTTCTTTATCTTCCTGCTCTGCAATATTTTTCTCAGTTGAAAAGGCAAACATATCACCAGCATCAATTTCGACAATGTCATGTATAAGTAACATACTCATGACACGTGAAACATTGATTTTTTCTACTATATATTCTTGAAGTATTTGAGCTGTTAATGAAATATGCCAACTATGCTCCGCACTATTCTCAAACCTATTCTTATCAGACTTTACCAGTGCTTGTCGATAAATCCCTTTGAGCTTATCTAATTCAATAATAAAATCTAATTGTTTATTTAGTTTTTCCATTAATTTTCCAAAATAATAATTAAACGCTTCTTAAAGGATATATATTTTTAATACAGGCCCTACAAAATTTATAACTTTCTCACAATTTGATTAGCATTAATATCTCATGATTGTTAAGTCTTACAAACTAAAATAATGACGAATATTTATCAATACTAATTAGGCGACAAATTAATGGTAATTGGAGCATTGGTTATTAAATAATTAACTTACTTTTAAGTTACTTAATTGCTGAAATATCGATAAACTTGTCCTTCGATAGTTTCTCGTCATTCTAAATACTACATCATTTAATAGGAGCACTTAGTGCCAACATCTTCAATTATATCAGATACGTCGGACAAAAGTATTACCGCACCAATAGCCAAAAAAATTCCCCATAAAATAGAAATGCATAATCATCAACGTATTGATAATTATTATTGGATGCGTGATGACCAGCGTAGCGATGAAGAAATATTAGCACACCTAAATGATGAAAATAACTATGCTGATGCTATGTTGTCCGATCAAAAAACGTTGCAAGAGTCTCTGTTTCAAGAACTTAAAGCACGTATAGTGAAAGACGATAATACCGTGCCAGAAAAAGACGGTAAATATTGGTATCACAGCGAAATAAATGGCGAGCAAGAATATTCAAATTATTACCGTTCAACCAGCTTTACTGGTGAGAACAAAACCCTGTTATTAGATGTTAATGATCGAGCCATAGATCATGAATTTTATGATTTAGGTGATTTATCGATAAGTCCTAATGATCAATTAATGACAATATCAGAAGATACTGACAGTCGCCGTATTTATACCATTTATTTTAAAGACTTACGTAACTTAAACGGTAACTTAAACAGCAAGTTAACTGACGCACAAAACACTTATTTAACAGACTATTATTTACCAGACACGCTCATTGAAACTGAAGGACAAATTGTCTGGGCCAATGATAATAAAACCGTATTTTATGTAAAAAAAGATTTAGAAACCTTATTAGGTACGCAAGTTTATCGTCATAAGTTAGGCACACAACAAGCTGATGATCTGCTTGTTTATGAAGCAGACGATCACAGTTTTTATATGAGTTTAGATAAGAGCAGAGATGATTCACAAATTTATATCTGTTTACATGCTACGGAATCAACCCATTATTTAGCGCTCAGTGCTGATGAGCCTAATAGTGAGTTTGATGAACTATTCCCTTATCAAGAACAACACGAATACCATGCTGATAAAATGGGTGAACACTTTTATATTGTCACCAATTATCAAGCTAAAAACTTTAGATTAATGAAAGCCACTGTTGGTCAGGTTCATGATATAAATAACTGGCAAGAAGTGATCCCACACAGAAAAGAGGTATTACTAGAAGGCATTGAATTATTTCAAAACTTCATTGTAGCCACCGAACGAGAACATGGCCAAATCCGTTTTATTGTACATACCACCAACGCAACGAATGGCGAAAATATAGGTCATCACTATCCTCTATCTTTTAATGATCCGTGTTATTTTGCTTGCCTTGGTGATAACCCAGAGCCCAAAAGTACGACTGCGAGATTATATTATTCAAGCTTAACAACACCTAGCTCTTTATATGAGTTCGACTTAGCTACTGGTGAGCGAAAACTACTTAAACAGCAAAAAATATTAGGTGACTTTACCAAAGAAAATTATCAATCACAGCGCTTATTCATTACCGCCCGCGATGGTATAGAAGTACCAGTGTCCATTGTGTATCGTAGTGACCAATTTAAAAAAGATGGTACCAACCCACTACTACAATACGGTTATGGTGCTTACGGTATTACCATAGACCCTGATTTTTCTAGTCAAACGTTAAGCTTACTCGACCGAGGTTTTGTTTACGTTATCGCCCATGTTCGTGGCTCAGAAATGTTAGGCCGAGAATGGTACGAAAAAGGTAAAATGGCACATAAACAAAATACCTTTAATGATTTCATTGATGTTACCAAGGCTTTAGTTGAACAAGGTTATGGCGCTAAAGATAAAATATTCGCCTCTGGAGGCAGTGCTGGCGGTTTGTTAATGGGTGCAGTAGTCAATCAAGCACCTGAACTGTATTTAGGCATTGGTGCACATGTGCCATTTTTAGATGTGCTGACGACAATGCTAGATGAAACGATACCACTAACGACTAATGAATATGACGAATGGGGTAATCCAAACGAAGCACAGGCCTATTCAGATATTTTAGCGTATTCACCTATTGATAATATCACCGAACAAGACTATCCCAATATTCTTGTGACTACTGGCCTTCACGACTCTCAAGTTCAGTACTTTGAACCAATGAAGTGGGTAGCAAAATTGAGAGAGTTTAAAACAGATGATAACCTACTACTTTTTAAAACTGATATGGAAGCGGGACATGGCGGAGCATCAGGACGTTTTAAAAGCTTAAAAGAAAAAGCCTTAGAGATGAGCTTTTTTATCTCGTTATTACCAAGGTAAAACTAAACAAGTAAAGTCACCCGTATAAAATGATCCTAATAAATCACTGACTTTGTTATTCACAAGCTTGATCTCGCTCACTTGTGAATAACAATATACATCCAAAAATAATTAAACTAAAATTCAAAAATTTATTTATGTCTTTATTTAAGTAATGGTTTCATTATGTCTAATTTACCATCAATTAGCGTAGTAATATGTAACCCTAAAATTTGAGCAAGTAACGGCATAATATTTATATTCTTAACAGTATCTAATTGGAAGTTTTTCTTAAACGCGAGTACTGTTGCATAGAATATTCCATCCATATCTCTTGTATTAAACTGGCTCCAACCATGATTTCCCTTATTAGTTTTTCCGGTAAAACCAATTGACCAATTTTTATCCGTTAAACAAGTAATATCACCAATACGGTTTGTTTTAGACGCATTAAATTTTGTTGGAATGTCTTGATATTGATAACATTGATAGTGATTAGCTTGTTGATTCAATTCTGTAACTGTTTGAGCCAATGTGTGTTTAGATTTTCCCTCATCAGTCAGTTTGTTTATAAAGCGATAAATCGTGGTTATTTCAAATCACCAATAACACTATTATTCATTACTACCGAAAAAAAGCCCGTGCTTAAGCTGCAACTAATAAGCGTTATTCCCTCACAAAATTTCACCCCAGAGCAATATTGATTTATCAAACTACAACTCCCCTTTTTGAAGCCTACTAGATAAATACAGAAATGTATTAACGGCGATCTATTTAAATAATTAGTCATAAAAGAAATACGCCAAGCAGTTAGGGCTAAGTTACTCAACGCTTAAATGCCGCGTGTAAAAAGAGGATTACTGAAAATATTTAATGATTGTTGCCACTTAAAAAATGATAAAATCATTACTGATACCAGTAATAATATCAGTAATGATTATGTTTATTATTATGAAAAATACCGTTACGCTTTCGATTAGCGACTTTGTCTATTCTTGTGAGTAATGTAAGTAGATATTTGGCTCCCAACCATTAACTCATGTGTTGTTGTTGGCGTTTTAATGCTTTATTTTTGCTTACCGTTTCTATCTCAGGGACGGCATAAAGTTTGAGTCCACTAAATAAGCTTTTCAATTGTGCTGCATCGTAGTCTTGTTCAATTGTCTCAATCACGAGTTGATGTTTTTCTGGAAATAAGGCTTCTACCGCTTGTGAAATTAACTCAAATAACTTTTTCAGACTAATTTTATGGATTTGTCCTGTTTTGTTAAAAATCCACTCGGTAATCGCCATAAAATCATCAAACGGTTTATCCGACAATATATGGGGTAAAGCGTATTTAAAACGCCCTGAATTCCCAATCATGTCCCAATAACGTGCAAAGCGATTAATACGTTGCATGGTAGCAAAACTGACCCTGTCAGTACTTAATATATTAAAGGGCGGTAAGGGATTAAAACGTAAGTCGAATGCTTTGGTATGTCGAATGATTGGACTACCTCTCAAACGTTTCAAAATACCCATTTGAATTTCATGCGGTCGGCAATGATAAAGTTGATTGAAACTATCTTTAAAGGTGTCTAACGTCTCACCGGGTAAACCAAAAATGAGATCTGCATGAATATGTGCATGGGTATTATCTTTTAGCCAGATTAAATTCTCTTTTGATTTTGCGTTATTTTGCTTTCTACTGATATTCTTTTGTACTTCGATATTAAAGGTTTGTATACCAATTTCAAATTGTAAACTACCTTTAGGAAACTGCGCTAACAACTCCTTTAATTTTCTAGGTAGGTGATCGGGTACCACTTCAAAATGAAGATAAAGATCGTCTGTCATTTTGTCTAAGAAAAACTGCATGATTTGCATGGTAGTTTTAATATTTAAATTAAAGGTTCGATCGATAAATTTAAAGTTTCTCGCTCCACGTTGGTAGAGTATTTCCATTTGTTCAAGAAATAAGTCTAACGCAAAGGGTACCGATGTTTTGTCCAAAGATGATAAACAAAATTCACATTTAAAGGGGCAACCACGCGACGCTTCAACGTACAGTAAACGGTGCGTTAAATCTTCATCGGTATAATATTGATAAGGTAACTCTAAGTCGCTTAGCTCTACCGGCTTTGAGTGAACGATTTTTTTATCTGGCGGCGTATTGCTTATAATATCTTTACACAGTTGATAGAAACTTAAATCTGCCGGCCCCGTTAATACATAATCGGCACACTGGACAATCGCTTGTTGCTCAGTTTCATAACTGACCTCAGGCCCACCTAAAACAATATTAACTTCTGGTGCGATAACTTTTAATAAATTAACAACAGCTGTCGTTTCAACAATGTTCCAGATATAAACACCAAAACCAATAATACTTGGTTTTACTGCTAAAATTTGTTCAACAATATCCATGGCGCGTGTTTGGATAATAAACTCTTTTATTTCACAAACATCCTGTAATTCTTTTAAATTCGCATAAAGATAACGTAAACCAAAACTGGTGTGAAAGTACCTTGCATTAAGTGTCGCGAGCACAATTTTAGGAGTGATCACTTCACTTTCATCACCACTTTGATGTATAAGCTGTGTATCCTTATTTATTAGCTCAGGCTTTACTGAATATGACTTCATTAGCTTAGATGTTATTGAAATAGGAGTATTGCCTTCAGTATGAGGAACTTGGGTGATAGTTAGTTCTGGATGATTTTTTTGCTCTGCCATGCTGAAGAGTAAATGCCTTTGATTAAATACTATTAATAATATGGCCGTAATTATACTGTGATTACTTATTATGTAAATGAAGACGAGTAATGAAGCTATCTCACAAGAAGACTAAGCGAAATCCACTATGTCAGTAATAATGATTTTAACTAAAAGCTTTTTAATAAAAAAGTAGTATTAATATCCGCCCTACAATTACTGTATTTATACACAGTAATTGTTAAATCCCTTATTTCTACAAGAAAGCAGGAAAATCTCCTTCTTTAATACATCAACCACTTTATTATTTATTTTTAACTTTTTGATTATAAAATAATAATAAAGTAACCTCTTGATGTTATCAAATTATGGACGATTAATCTCACCTTGTATAAAGAAGGAATTTTTCCTCATATTAAACTGTTATAAACCTTAATAAAGTTATGGAAGACTCAATGAAAATAACTTATTTAATTTTACTACTATTCATTATTCTCAGTGGTTGTGATAAATCTGATGTAAATAATGATGTCGAAATATATATAAGTACAGGTGAGATAATGTGTCAGGGAAATACTTTAACTATTTTAGAAACTAGAAGTTATTTGTTAGACGCAAATATAGAAATTAAATCCGAAAGTTGCGGTCGTATCGACGAACTTTATTCTCCTCGGCTATGTGTCGATCCGATGTGAAATATACATGTGTTTACTATTGATAAAGCGAATGAAAAAATTGCCGAGAACATAGATTTTACTGCACCCGATAGTAACGATTATGAAGAACTATATGTCAAAGATGACTGTAGTGTTTAAAGGTTTATAACAAGCGCTTCAAACGGAAAAAATACAGCTGAATCATTTATTTATAAAGATGAATAACCAGAAGAAACTCAATATCACTTAAATTCAAACAGACCTAACTGAAGCGAAGATTTCGGCGGTTGTAGCAGCTGTAAGTTTAACTACTGAGGATGGTATTACGCTTAGAGCCTGTTAAATTAATAAACAAGGATGCTTTGGTGAATATTGTTTTTTTCAGTGCTAACGGTATGAAAATTAGCGCTTCATCAAAAATATTAAATAAGTTTTCATTATTACCCGCAAATGTGATTTGGTTTGATTATAGAGGTATGGGAGTAAGTGATAAAAAAGAGAACTTATCTCTTATTAGCTTACGAGCTGATGTATTAAGAATTTTTTGATTTTTAAAAAAGTGAATTCCCTACTAATTTACCAACAACTATCCATGGTTTATCAATGGGATCTTTAGTTGCAAGTTATGTTGTAGCTAATAAAAAAATAGATGCGTTAAATCTTGATGGTGCCATTAGCACAGTTCTGGTGTTAGTTAATAATTTGATACCTAGTTGGTCAAAACTATTTTATTCAGTTAATTTATCACCTGAATTAGCAGAAATAAATAATGATGATTTCATTAAAGAATATAGAGAACCATTACTGTTCTTAATTGGTGAAGATGATTCAACTACTCCAGAGGAAAACTCGAAAGAACTTTACAATATTTCTTCAAATCAGATTAAGGTTTTGGCTATCATACCCGATACTGAGCATGGCGAAACAATGAGAAAAGACAAAGCAATAAAAGCATATCAGGACTTTATTAATAAATTGGTTTGCTGTAAAAACAGCTAACAAGGGTTTTAAAGTTGAACAAATAACAGTTGGTTTTTGCTCCTTCGTCACTTATTTTAACCAACTATTATTTGCCTCTTGTGAGGCGTTATATTTCAAGGTGATCAAATGGAATTTATTGTACTCTTTATCATTGTTATAATTTTATTATTCATATTCCTATCTAAGAACAAAAGTTCTAAAAAAATGGTAACACCATATGAATTATGTGGATCACTATTTACACTAGCCGAACGATATTTTTATGGGGTATTAAAACTTGCTTGTGAAGATAAAGTAGTTGTAGTTGGTAAAGTAAGAATCGCCGATATCCTTAAACCAAGAAAAGGACTTAACCGAAGCCAGTGGCAAATTACATTTAATAAAATATCAGCCAAACATTTTGATTTTGTCCTATGCAACCCTAAAGATCTTTCCGTTATCGGAGTCATTGAGCTTGATGATAAAAGTCACACTCAGCAAAAACAAATTAAACATGACAATTCGTTGAATCGGCATGTGAAACTGCACGTTTAAAACTACATCGATTCAAGGCGTTAGCTAACTATGCAGTGGATGAAATTAAAAATTAATTATTTTCTACTCCCTAAGTTTTAGTAGAGTTAACTATCTCTGCAAAAGATAATAGTAAAACATGTCCTAAGTGTTCGTCTGAATTGACTGTTAAAACTGCGCAAAAAGGCAAGAATAAGGGAAACAATTTTTTAGCGTATAGTAGCTTCCCTAAGTGTAGATATATCCAAGAAGTTGATGTATAGAAATACGCCCTGAGTTGAACAACTAGTAAAATCAAAATATTTACAGTACCTTAATAACTTAAAATCTGAACGTGACATTGACTGGTTATGTACGCCTTCTTTTATTATTTTTAATGATGGTGCTAGTTACGATTATTTAGTTTTAGTTTGGTGTTAGAATGACAACCAGTTATTGACTTCTGTATAGGTAAAAACTGAAGGCTAATGGGCAGAAGACCCTACAAACTACTATTTCTGCTTATACGATCTAGAGAAAATTTGAAATGAACGTAATATTTATATACAGATAATAGATTGTGACATATCATCATTACACAAATATTAAATTTGGCGTTAATTTATCTATAATAAGCTGTTTAAGCGAGACAAATTACAGTTGGCTGTTTCGCTCTGCTCACATTATAGACAACTACAATTTGCCTCTTATTAGGGTGTTATATTACAAGGTATATTCATGCTCTTTTTCATTATCAAACTTTTGATGTTAGCTCTGTCATATAAATTATATTTAGTGAAGAAGGAACCTTACTTTTCAGCCTTACTATTTAGTATTCCTTTAGCCATTATTGGTTTAATTATGGGACATACATTAATTGGGGTATTCGTTGGCAGTGCTATATTATTTGCGTTAGCTTTTGTTTGTTTTTTACTGATGACTAAAGTACCAACTGGAACGCCGGAGTACAGTATATTAGCGGTAACAGCAATTATCGTTGCATTTGTAATATAACAAGTGACTATGGGATCAAATCCTAACTTTTAATTCATTTTAGGATCCTAATAGATACCATCTCTTGCTATAAAATTTAGCGTAATAACTAGCATCCTAATGCAGAAATTATCGCTATTTTTTTGGGGTTTAAAGCCGTAACTAATCGTTAATATAGTGTTTTAAATGTTAGATCACCTTGAATAGCTGATATCATTACCATGTGTATCGCGGTTCGAATTTGTCCACTCATTATTCGCTTACCTTTATACTAGCCACTTTCACGATTAGATGAGACAACATCAAGCAAGGATGACGCTTCTTTATTAGTAATATAGCCTAGCTCTGGCATTTCATTCATCAAGTTAAACGCGACAACATTTCTAACACCAGAAACGCTCTATATTTTGTCATTTTTAATTTTATATTCGTAACAGCTTTCAATATGTTTCTATATTTTTTTGTAATTTTATCCAACTGATTTTTAATACCGTAAGTACCAGTTTAATGGATGATATTATTGCTTTAGGCATAATTTTAGACGCTTTTCTCCATTGTTGGTATACCTATTAACTGACTTCTGCAAGAGAGTGAATTACTCATCAGCCATATCTGCTCCGGTTTTAGCTGAGATAGTCTTGGCTTAATAGCCTCTGCATAATACGTGATTAATTGTACATCCAATTTATCTGTTTTAGCTTTTTGATTTCAGTAATGGGTTCTTTTATAACAATTTTATCGTTACTTACGACGAAATAAATATCTAATGGGCGTATGTAAATGTCGAATTGTACTTTATCTGTGTCAACACCAACGTTAATTTCATTTTGATTAATTTACGTATTGATAATAAACTGACTTTGTCTACTATTCGAGCTCGAGGCCCATTTGACTATTCGAGTTTAGTGCTTGGCGTTTTATACGGTGTTCCACCTTGTTATCGGTCTCTCAATAGAGGAGCCAGCAATCAATCGAACTACCGTATAAAAAGACTTTGGTTGCAGCCAAAGCTTGGGCTTCACTTTACCTAAAATAGTTTTAAAAAGAACATTGAATGTGGATATATTATCCATACAAGAACATTAAATGTAAAAATTACAGTTAGCTGTATTTCGTTCCTCAAATCTTATAGCCAACTATAATTTTCAGCTTATGTAAGCGTAAGGAATATTATGAACTCTTCAAAATTTACTCCTGAGTTCTTCAATAAATTTGGTCTTGAAAATCTGCCTGGGCACCTTGGGATTGTTGTTACTGATGTACTTCCTGGAGAACTTAGAGCATAATTACAAGTTCAAAAATCGTTACTTTCCGCAAACGGATATTTTCATGCTGGTAGTGTAGTATCTTTAGCAGATACATGTGCTGGGTATGGTTGTTTCGCCAATCTTCCTGATAATGCAACAGGGTTTACTACTATTGAGTTAAAATCGAATCATCTAGGTACAGCACGAGAAGGGATGGTGGAGTGTATTGCACAAGCGATTCATGTTGGAAAAACAACTCAGGTTTGGGATGCTACTGTCTCAAATAAAGACTCGGGAAAAACAATTGCTATCTTTCGCTGTACCCAGATAGTTCTTTATGCGAAATAAAAATTCATCACAAGTTACTAAAACCAACGCTAAGCAGATAATTAGACTCCCTAAAGAGTGAGATAATATAAAAGTTATCACACAAATATATTATAAAGGATCCTGATATGTATTGTTCTAAGGTTGCTGTTGATTTAACAAAATAAGTTATTCAAGTTTGCATTTATAGAAACAAAAAGGTGTAATCAAATATTGGGATGACACCAAACGAATTCCTTTACTGGCTTATCAATAGTAAACCCATAACGATCATATTTGAGGCTTGTCATCGAATTACAGGAAATAAAAGCAACTCATGCAGGTCATGAAACCAGTTTAATTTCAATTAAACTGGTTTCAGTTATACAACAAAAAGGGTAAAAACAAAGATAAAACCAGCTAGTTTAGTCAGTAGCTAACTAAGCGCTCAGTGCTATTTTTTAAAGATTTGACAACTAGTTTGTATAAATATCAGAGTCTAAACTCGTTCATAAGTTCGTATTTATTTCTTTGTAATAGAGTCTTGTTGTTAACCTAGGGAAGTCCACATAGTTGGCTATATTTCATTTATCATAAATTTTAACTAACTGCTTTACACCGCTTAATTTGGCGTTATAAAGTAAATATATCTTTGGAGATATATTCTCAAATGGAATTAGAAATCAATATTGTTGACGCATTCACAGATGCGGTGTTTAAAGGAAACTCAGCTGCAGTAATTATTACCAAGGATTGGCTTTCTGATGAGCTTATGCAGTCCATTGCTATTGAAAATAATTTATCAGAAACTGCGTATGTTAAAAAACTCGATATTCATAACTATGAAATTCGTTGGTTTTCTCCAATAACTGAAATTGACTTTTGTGGTCATGCCACATTAGCATCTTCATTTGTTATTTTTTCTAAAAATCATGATGTGAAAAATATTAGTTTTTACGCTAAAGCAGTAGGTAATTTATCTATTACGAAAATGGATAACGGTTATATTAAAATGGATTTCCCGAGTAGACCACCTGAAAATATTAGCGATATACCATTAGCATTATTAAATGGTCTTTCAATTGCCCCAAAGGAAGTATTATTGAACAATCAAGCATACTTTGTTGTGTATGAAAACGAAGTTGATGTGACTTCTGTCGTTCCAAATAATGAGTTATTAAAACAGCTCGCCCCATATGATGTTGTTGTAACCGCTAAATCAAACGATTATGACTTTGTTTCTCGTTATTTCTGGCCTGCGAATGGTGGTGATGAAGATCCCGTTACGGGTTCTATTCATACTGGTTTAGCACCTTATTGGGCTGGGAAGCTCAATAAGTCTAAGTTAATTGCATATCAGTCTTCTAAACGTGGCGGTAATATAATATGTGACGTTGAGGATAATAAAGTTTCTCTTTTAGGTAAAGCCGTACAGTATTTAAAAGGTACAATTCAAGTTTAGTCGTTCTTGCTTTATCAGGTACTAATTACTGTTCGCTAATGGAATATAAAACGCTAGATAACTGTGTATGTTTATTAAGAAGAAGATAAAAAAATAATCAACTGCCTTTGTTGATCAGTATATTATCTAATGATCTCCATACTACTAGGACGTTTGTAGTGGTCAAGGAAGATCTATCTTTGCAATGGAAGTTTGAAAAAATTATACCTTAGCGTGTTTACTTTTAGTAAAAAGGCATAGTTTTAGTATTTTATTTCGTATCCTCACCACTACTTTTGAACTAATATTAATAATACAAACGTCTAGAGATAGCCTTTTTCTTATAATATTTTTTAATCCTGAGGACAGTGACAATACAAATGATAATTCATGACGCATACTTTACTCTCTTAATAGCTATAAACCCATGTTAATAAAGTGTTTTATATAAAAACCACTAATTTACTTCAATAAAAAACTCATCTTATTAATATATTAAATATTGGCGCAGGACTAACCTTTATCACATCGGCTTTAACCGTTTTAGTATTAAAAAAGGTAGTAACAAGCGGCTAAACAAGAAATAATATGGTTCAGTTGATTGGATCTATCTCCTTACACATTTTAGTCAACTATCACTTAGCTCATAACTAGGCATTATAAATACATAGAGAATAGATTATGGATGTAACCTTCTTTACAGCAGTAGATGATAACGCTTTCAAAAGTTCTGATGACATTCCTGATGATTCTGTTCTTGGCGGTGGTCGTTTTACTAAAGATAATATCAGCGAGCTACTCGATTGTTTCAAAAGTGGTAGCTCTGCTCAAACGGATAACCTGTGGTTATTGTCTGTTAATTTTTCTGAAACATTATCAATAATCGATGATGAAAGCCTGAAAAATATTGCCGAGCATTGGTCTGAAGAAAGTGCTTGGGGAAACACAGATGTCAATGCCGTAAATTTAGCAAATCATTTATTAGAATTAAAGTATTCGTACTCGAATTCCAGTAAAAGAATCTGGGTTTTTTTTGAGTAAGTTTATAGTCTTAAAAAATCGTTATATTTTACCTTTATCTCAGTTTAGCCTCTAATATTAGTCTGTTCATAAGCACGGTAGACTTTACTTTATATTATCCTCTAGGGCACTCATGAAATTACAAATTTATCAAGTTGATGCCTTTGCCTCAAAAGCTTTTGAAGGAAACCCTGCCGCTATAATTCCATTAAATGATTGGCTTGATGATGACATTCTTCAAAAAATAGCTGAAGAAAATAACTTATCGGAAACTGCATTTTTTGTCTATAGCGTCAATGATATTCAGTTGCGTTGGTTTACCCCATTAGAGGAAGTAGATTTATGTGGTCATGCCACGTTAGCGTGCGCTCATGTATTATATAAACATTTAGGCTACAGTAAAGCTCAAATAAACTTCCAAACTAAAAGTGGTAGGCTGATTGTCAGTCAAACAAATTCTGGCTACAGTATGGACTTCCCTGCTTCAATGCCTATTGAATTAAATTCAAATATTCCTACTGACTTGATTAACGGTTTAGGGGGGATAAGACCATTACAAATTTTGTCAGCATTTGATTATCTTATTGTGCTCGATAGTGAAGAAGAAGTTACAGAGTTAACCCCTGATCTTTCATTGTGGTTGAATATTGATTTAAGGGGCGTTGTTGTCACTGCGCCAGCAAATGATGCTGATGTAGATTTTATCAGTCGGTGCTTTTTCCCTAAATTAAGAGTTAATGAAGACCCTATTACTGGTTCTGCGCACTGCGAACTAACGCCATATTGGGCAGAAAAACTCAACAAAAAAACGTTAATAGCGCGGCAACTATCAATGCGTAGTGGTCTAGTTTTTTGTAAACTGAATAAAGACAGAGTTATTTTGACCGGCAATGCTATTGATTACATGGTCGGCGAAATAACCCTATAAAATTTTCGCTAAACTTCAAACGAATGACATACAGTGACTATCATAAAGTGGGCTTATGAATTACTTGGTGGCCGACTATCACTCATCAATATATCTAACTTTACTTGCGCTTTTTTTGTATTATCTAAATCGACGACTTCAATCATTTCACATTCATCTCTGATCATTTCAGCAATTAAACTCGGGTAATGTCGACAGTCTTCAGGTCTGTCCAAGTAAATGCTGCAGGTATACATATTGGGCGCTGACGGATCTTTTTTTGGCGCAATATCGAGAAAAGGACAAGTTTTTAGACTTACGCCCGATTTGGGGTCGAACCATATTTCGTTATTCTTAACGAATTTGAAGATTTCTGGGTTAAATATTTCCCATAGATCAATTTCTTCTTTTGTTGCTGAAAGATCGCCTCCTCCGTATTTGATACAACATTTCCCGCATTGATTACAATCTTTCATAGTTAACCTGAGTTCAGTTTACTTAGCTAATAGAAGCTAAGCAGTAAGGTATATCACGGCTTATTATATCATTGCCTTGAACGTTTCGGTTATGCCGCTATATAGTGATATTAAAGTACGTAATACCATTTATTTAATACCAGACCGTCGTTTTACAAAGCTGCTCTGATCAGCTAGATTTTATTCACGTGACGTTGAAGGTATTGTCTGAGCATAATATTCAGCAGAAGGTCATATTAGCAAACTTGGTACTTTCAATATTAGAAGAACTATGGTTTAAGGCCTGTTCTATTTCGGTAGAAGTGGTTGATATTGTCCGTACTACTTATACCAAGGTAGTTACCTAACACTAGCGATATAAAAATAAGTTGTAAGAGAAGGTCCTTAAGACTGATAGCTAATCTCGGTACCTTCCTTATGTTTTGGGTTACTATTAATTAGCAAAAACAGCAACAAAATGGCCATAATAGAGTTTTTTACCTACTAAACTTTCTATTTCTGAAGCACTTGGGTAAGTTGACCACTTGTATGAACTTGCCTCTACGGCTTCAATATTAGCCCACGTTAAATGCCAACATATCTCTTCTTCATTATCAGTTTTTACTAATATTTCATGAGCAATAATATTTTTATTATCTACATTAATTTCAAGAAAAAGTGACTCACTTAACGCGACAATACGCGCTAAGTTAGCTTTTTTAACCTTAAAAACTGCAAACTCAGTACATGTTGACATAATATTTCCTTGTTTATTTATTATCAGAATTTCTAATATTAGGCTAAATAAAGTCTGTAACTAGCCTAATACTTTTATAATACTAGTCTTCGCTATGATAACTTGCTAAAGCCGTAGTTAGTGTAACACCTTGTAATTTCAACTGGTTTACTCGTTGTAAGTAGGCAGCACCTTTCAACATATGCAAAGCAACATCAACGGCGTAACGGCGAGTGTAATCCTCTAGGTACGTACCTTTTACCCAGCTATTAAATGCGCCTAAACTTGGACCAGCCCAAATTTGATAATCCATTTCACGGCCTTTTTCACCGGTATTTGACCAACGCGAACTTAAGCCTAAATACCAACGGAAAATTAACGCCATTTTACGTTTTGGGCTAGACTGTGCTCGTGCTAACATTTCAGGATCACGTTCCGCAAAGAAGGCCTCAGTTCCTGCCCACACATCATCGAGATTAGACCTAAATATTTGTTTTTCAATCTTAATCCGCTCTTCTGCTGGAATACCTTCAATTGAGTCATAGTTAATATATAGCTCATAAAGTTTCTTCGCACGCATAGCGAACATTGAACCACGCTTAACGACTTGTAACTTAACACCCATTTCAAACATATCAGCGGCAGGAGCCATTGTCACATCAGCCATTTCAACATCAGCTAATAGTTTACGGGTATGCTCTGAAGCGCCAGCTTCAACACAGGCTTGGTTTACTGAACCAAGTACAATATAGGCAGCGCCCATATTAAATGCAGCTAAGGCTGATTCAGGAGTACCAATACCACCACCAGCACCAACACGTAATGCGGGAGAGAAGTTATATTGTGCCTGAACTTCATCACGAAGTGCGATGATAGTCGGTAATAAAGTTAAGAAGGGACGATTATCGGTATGGCCGCCAGAATCAGCTTCGGCAGTAATATCATCAGCCATTGGTACGCGTTTTGATAGCTCTGCTTGCTCTGGAGTTATCTTGCCTTGACTAAGTAGTTTATCAATGAGTTTTTGCGGTGCTGGCTCCATAAAACGTCGTCCTACTTCCGTGCGAGATACTTTCGCAATAACTTTGTTACCAATATTGACACTACCATCACTATTTTCGCTTAAACCCGCTAATCGATACCAAACAATATGTTCGGTTAAACCTAAGTAAGCTGAGGCTTCAACAGTTTTAACACCAAGTTTTAAAAATCGCTCAACTGCGCCACGCTCTAAAGCTTCTTCCGCTGGAGCATGAATTAAGTTAACCGCGTAAGGGCCATTAGGCAATACAGCTTGAATACGTTTAATCGCATCTTCTACCGCATCAGGTACTAAACCCGCAGCGCCAAATGAGCATAAGAAACCAGCTTTACCTAAAGCGACCACTAATTCAACTGAGGCGATACCATTAGCCATAGCACCGCCATGATATGCGTATTTAACACCATGTTGTTTTTTATATGCATCATCGCCTAAATCTTGAGGAGTAAGCTTTTGGGCAAAAGCTAATACATCAGTACTACCTGAAGTAGCGGTAGCACTGACGACACCTAAGCCAGTCGACGATTTTGCGACATATACTGGTTTTGTTAAATCCATTAACGCTGACTTTATTTGTGCGTTGCCACTGTTAATTTCATTAGCGTTAACTTTCCATGCCCAATCAATGGCTCTGGCAGTATTAAAAACGATATTTGACATATTATTTCCTGTTCTTTTATTTAGTATTATTCTTAAATTGGTTCATAGAGCTGGATCCTCGATTAAGTAAACTCGAGGATGACGTCATCGAGGCTTATACCTTAACAATAAATAAATTTTTGCTTATTTACCTCATACCCGAAGTATCTGATCGGGTATCCATTTCACTTATTCGCGTTATGCCTATTTCAATACATCCAGCGAACAGGGGTGCTACTAAGACAATGTGGGAATGACGAGTGCTATTTATGCTTCTACGATACTTAATACAATATCTTTAACTTGATATATGCGTAGGCCATCTTTAGATAAATTGGCATCGCCAATCAAACGTACCTCACCTGCTGTATTGATGATTTCGCTAATATGCACATCTAATGACATTTGTTTATTTAGCGGCGTTATTTGCCCGCGATACTTCCATTTAATCACACTATTTGGTGCGGTAAATCGTGGGTTAGTAAACGCTTTACCTAAGTCATTTTTAAGTGCGTAAGTTTGCATTAACTCGATAATCGCTTCAATACCTAAAGAGCCTGGCATTACTGGGTCTTGATGGAAGTGATAACGGAAAAACCAATCGGTAGGGTCAATGGTTCTTTCGCCATAAACATACGCAACACCTGCAGAGCCACCACCTTCAACAATTGAAACAGTGTCGATAAAGTTCATTTGTCCGCCCGCTAATTTATAGTGCGGTTTATTTACTGGTGCTTGATAGAAAGACAAGTGCTCATCACGTAAATTAATGGTCTCAATATTAGCTGCGGGTGTTTCATTATCAACATACCAAGCATGGGTAATTCTACCGTTATCAATACCGAGTTGATTGGTCAGTGCATCAGCGCCAAAATAACCAAACACAGCGGTACCTTTATAGAACAATTCATGCCGAACTAGGTCATGACTTTCTAGTGATACGGCTACGTTTTCATTTTTAACATAAAGCTCAAAAGTGAAACTTTGTACTATCATGCCGCCAGCCATGGTTGTGCTTAACAAGACTGATTTATTGACGATAGTTTTACCGCGTAAATCAACCTGCTTTATTAAATCACCTGAGCCATCAAGGTTACGGAAGAACAAATCTTTGTCAGGGTACTTTAACGTAGTGCCCATGTAACCTGAAATAAAACCATTTGGCTGTAAAGCAATTTCCATAATCAATGAATACGGCATCCAACCTTCATGGCTATTTTTGGTAAAATACCAGGCATCACTTGGTACATAATATTCAGCAATACAGCTTGACTGTTTTTTAAGATCTAAGCGTTTACCCTGTACTTCAACCACTTGTGTTACGACTTGTAAATCGCCACAAGGGGTACGTGGTGGAATACGTCCTTTGGCTCCTTTATTTGAGTAAATATCAAAATCAGGACCAAAGCATTTTGAGATATTACCGGTAGCAAATTCAAACATATGCCATGGCGTAAAGGGTGCTTGATTAGGGACACGATTTTGTCCGGCGACCATAGGTGCTTCAAAATGTTGAATAGGGGTTACACCCTTCTCTTTTGGCGAACTTAAATCAGACATCACTTTCATTAACGGCCGATGTGCGTGTTTAAACGGCGCTATTCCTCGCTCATCTAGCTCTGCCAAATCTACTACTTGCTCACTTAACTGCTTTTCAGTAGTCCACTGACTGATACCTTGAACGAGTTTAACGTTATCAGGCAGTGTTACTGGATAAGGTGAATTTTCATCTTGCTCGGTGATCATCACCGAGAGGTTTTTAAAATCAACGACAACTTTATCATCAAGAATAATATCTATATTAGCTTTTAAAAATGGGAAAGGTTTCATGCCCATTTCTGTTACTTCCATACGGTAAGTTAACGTATTATGCTGTGGTAATACTTGACCACGACAACGAACCGTTTGAGATTCACCTGGCATGGGTTGGAAACGTGCATTATTAACACCACTGTGCATGCCTAGTGACAACATATAAAACATCGCCATTTGACCACAACCTTCACTCATTAATGAGCCAGCCATGACTTGGTCACCTTTAAAGTGACACGGGAAGTACCAATGCTGTGGATCTAAATCTTTTTGCCCTTCAAGTAAACCTAAACCCCAATGTCCACCAGCAGCATTCACTTTAGTAATACGCTCAATCATTAAGAATTTTTTAGATGAGAATTTTAACGAGGGGTTACGACCTTTTTGGTCGTAATTACTACCAAAACAACCTCCGACATCTCCATTAACTAACTTCATCATATCTGCATAATCATAAATATCACGATTACGCTGCATTAATGGCGTAAATACTGATTTTTTAGCGTTAGTTAATTGCGCTTTATCGGTGTCATTATGAATAACACCTTTACCGTCTTTTAGTTCTTCATCGGTGAAAAACCCTGCGCAACCATTGCGCATGATTAATACTTTTTTATCACCGACATAACAATCGTAGTGAAAGAAAAATAATAACTGTTCGCCATTCTTAGCATACGAATCAATATGAATTTCATACCGTAGTGTTTCGCCGCCAAACGCCATCTCTTCAAGGAAAGTAAGTTCACAATCTAATAAGCGATAAACACGCTCACCTTTGGCTTGAAAATCAATACCGATATAGGCAATAAGCAGTAAATCACATTGACCTGATTCTACCGACACTGACCATGGTATTTGGCCATCTATTAAAAATGGTGCATCAAGTGGAATATCATACTCTGTGCACATGTATGCCTTTTTATATTCATTCACCGTGGCGTCAAGTGCTGTTACCCGCGAAACCAATAAATAATCAGTAGACGGCAAACGAACACGGCGCGAGTAACTATCAATAATACGGTAGTCTTCACCAAAAACATTACCGATATCACCTTCGGCAAACTCAACTAAGTCTGCAGTATCCCAGATGATTTCGCTCGGTTGATTGAAACGTTCTTTTAGTTGTAAAGGCGGGTATTGATAACCTGCGGGACCTTTCACTTTAAAGGAACCTTGAACAGAGTTATTAATACCCGAGTCAACATTTTCTGCTGCTGAAACAGCTACTAGTTGCTGCATTGACGCTGGAATTAATACTGGTATGGCTTTAGCGTTACCGATACTTACCGAATTAAAAGCCGAATCAAAAGAAGCTTCAACTTGTAGCGTCAGCATTTTACAAATTTGCTCTTGGGCAAGTTGACGGTTAGTTAAAAACGCTTTATGTGTTGCTGTCTCTTGGCTAATACTTTTACTTACTTGGCTAATATGTGTACGTAAAGTCTGGGTACTATTTTTAGTAATAACGTTAGGATTAGTTGATTTATTCACTGTTGCTCCGCTTGAAACTGTTAATTCAGCATCATTGCTTTGAGTTATTTGCATTGTTTGTACGGTATTTTTCATTTGGCTAAATCTAGGTTTTATTTGAGCAAGGTCAATCTTAGCGGGATGGCTTGGATTCGCTATTAGCGATAATTGACGAGTATTGAACGCTACTTTAATAGCAGAAAGATACGAGCTAACATTCGGCTGTTGACTGGCTTTTATAATCGTTTCATCAATGGCATTGCCACCTAACGCGATAGTCTTTATTAACTGAGGCCTTTTTTTAACAGCGGTTTGATTTACAGCGTTCTCTAACTGGTTAGTTACTTTGGCTCGTGAATTAGCACTTGATGATAAAACAAGATGTGCACAACTACCGTCTTTGCCTAGACCATTAATCGCGCTGTATTCTTTGCCGTTAGTACGATTACTACAGGTAATGCTGCTGGTATTGCTTTGGGCAGATAAAGCCAGTGCTACTTTAATAATACTGGCTGCACCTGAGGCATTAAAGGTGTGACCTATTTGGCTTTTCACTGAGCTGATGGTTTTACCTTGATACAAAGCAGGCAAACTTGCTTTCTCAGCTTCATTCTCTGCTATAAAACCACTGTTATGTGCTTCTACTTGGCTTATATCATTGGCATTAATATTAGCTTGAGCAAGCGCGTTACTCGCCGCCTTTTCAATCGCTTGTGCGCTTTTATCATTAACAAAGGCAATGCCATCAATCGTGGCATAAACACCCTGCTCGTCAACGTTACTTTTTGGCTTAAGCACAAAGGCTGCGGCGCCTTCACCTACTTTCCATTGATTATTATTTAGTAGTGAGTTATCAAGCAATGCGTTATCTGATAGATGCTGTGTAAGGTTACTTGAATCTACTTCACCAAAATGTTGACGTAAGGTGATATTTTCTATTGAGCCAGAAAGATCAACACCGGCAATAATAACAGCATCAACATCACTCGTTTGAAATAGGTTCTGCGCTAATTCAACACAGCGATAAACAGAGTTTTCTTCCGCTGACACAGTAATTGCTGGCCCTGAAAAATCCCATAAAGCTGAAATACGCGACGCCATGATATTACCAATAAAACTGGTGTATTGGTTAAGCTGTGCGGCAAAAGCCACGCCATCTTTGGCAATATTAGTCAGTGTTTCGCGTTGTTCAAAGCTAAGTTCTATACCCTGTTGCAACAAGCTATCTTCAATTTGTGTGGTTAAATTTACACGACCACGGTATTGGTGAAGCTCTAACTCCATACCCATGGCCACTAAAACCGCAACATTACTGCCGGGTGTTAAGTTAGCGTCTTTCGCGGCATTGTCAGCTACTTTCATCATCATCAATTGCTGAGGGATCAAACAATCCTGCTCGTTTGGCGGTACTTTAAAGCGTAAAAAATCGAGTTCAAAGTCTTCAACATAACCGCCCATTGGCGCTTTATTTAATGCTAAAGCATTCATTACCGCGGTATTGTTATTAATACCTTTCCAACGTTTTGGCGGTAACTCTCTAAACGTGGTGGCTTTCTTGTCGAGTAATGTTTTAAAGGCTGATAAATTATGCGCTGAGCCAAAGTGTGCGTCCATACCAACAATCGCTAAAGGTTGCGCAGGTTTCGCTACTGTCTTTGTTGCAGATAACGTTGCGGTTTCTAAGGTGTAGGTTGGCTGCTGTAAAACCAAATGGGCATTAGAGCCACCAAAACCAAATACACTAACTCCTGCAGTACGTGGTTTTTGTGAATTATTTGCTTTAACTGGCCAATCAATAGTTTGGGTTGGCATTTGAGCAGCACCAAAATAACCTTTTTTCGAGCTTAATGGCTCATTCAGATTAATAGTCCCGGGAATTTTTCCGTGATTAAGCGCCCAAATAGCTTTAGTCATACCTGGCATACCTGCCGCGGTAAGTAAGTGACCTAAATTCGATTTAACTGAGCCTAATAAAGGTTTTTTAACTTCGGTATTGCCATCACTTTTATCACCAAAAAGACCATAGCGAGAGAAGAAGGTTTCCATTGAAGCCAGCTCAACATTATCACCTTTAGGTGTACCTGTAGCATGACATTCTATGTAATCGACATCTGCTGGATTTACTTGTGCATTTTCATAAGCACGTTCATAGACCAGTACTTGCCCTTTAGTATTAGGGCTTAACACAAATTCGCCTTTACCATCGTTAGATAGTGCGCCACCTTTGATAATAGCGTGAATTTTATCGCCATCTCGCACAGCATCGCTATGGCGTTTAAGTACCATCATACCGGCACCTTCACCGGCAAAGAGTCCTTGCGAGTTTTTATCAAACGGGGCGTGAATATTATTCGCTGGGTAAGCTTGAAAAATTGAGAACCCCATATTAACAAACATAGGATCTGCGCCAGATACCGCGCCAGCCAACATCATATCGGCTTTTCCGGTATGCAAATAATCACAAGCCAGTTTTACTGAGTAACAGCTTGAGGCACAGGCAGCATCAAGAGAGAAATGTGCGCCACCTAAACCCGCCGCTTTTGCTAACAATGCCGCAGGATAACCCGCAACTAATGCATTATCCTCGTGCACTAAACCTTCGTGGACTGGCTGTTCAGATTCATCTTTTGAAAATGGCGTAAGTTCAAAATCGTTATCAATCACTTGCTTTAAGGTGTCATCAACCACTTGGTGATACAAAGGCATAAATAAATGATTCGACGATTTTGTTGGGAAAGATAAATTACCTAAAATAACGCCACAGTTCGCTAACTTATCACTACGCCAATATCCGGCATCAACGAGTGCTTGTTGTGTTACATACAAAGACCATTGGTTTAAATCATCAAGTTGCGTTAGATACTCAATAGTTAAATCATTACTCGTTAAGTCCTTAGTGCCTGAAATATTACTGCTGTGACAAAAAGACTGGGCATCAAAGTTGAAACCTCGAATATACCCGCCATGGACACAATAAAACTTATCAGTATCACCTTTTTTTCCTATGTATTTTTCTACATCCGCGCCCATTTGTTCATAGGTGGCTTTACTGCGACAATCTTGCTTAGTCAGCAGTTGTTGCCAGAATTCTTCTGGTGCACTTGAACCGGGAAATAAATTTGCTATACCTACTACGGCTATGTTTTCCATGTATTTCTCTTATTGTTATCTATCACTGGCTTGCAGGACTTTTCTCGTCATGACAATCGAACCATAAAACAAGCTATTAAGGTCAAGCTTTACGCCGTGACTGACTAATTTCGCAATAGCACGAAAATACGTTAATTCGTCACTAACGCCTTTAGCATTTACCGGTACTGATACGCTGGTTTTATTACTGCCGTCTTTTACTTGCGTGACTTCTTGATGATTATGTTGCTGCTTATGTTCAGACTGCTTGTTCTCATGTGCTAGTGTTTTATCAACCCAGCTACACAGTGAGCGACCGGGACCCATTTCAATAAAAACGCGAGCACCGTTGTTATAAAGTGTCTTAACCAAACGCGGAAAATCGACGCGGTCACATAAACACTTGGCAATAGAGTGAGCTATTGCTTTACTTAATTGTGGGACAGGTAAATAACAAGAACTTGAATACAACTTGGTATTAATGCGGGCATTTACCGCCATGGTATATAACGCCACCATGTCATCGTATTCGGCTTTTGCTGGCGGACTATGAATAGCGTTGGCCATATTAAGTGCCATGGCACGAACACCTAACTTTTTAATTACCCGTAAACAATCTGCAGGAAAACCTGCTAACAAAACACTGTCTGGGGTATTAATAATGGTGCAATAGACCCGTGTTTCACCAATACAGACGGCTTCAACTTGAGCCAATGTGGCTTTGATGGTGTAAGTTTCCCAAATTGGCGCTTTGGTCATTTCAGTGTTGGACTTTGCTAGTGGTAGATGCCAATGCTCACGTAGCGTTAATAAGTCACCACAAAGTCGTTCATTGAAAGTAGCCGAGTTTGCCAAACGTGCGCTCATTAAACCCGGTTGTTGCCAACAACCTAATGCGGCATACATACTGACTTCACCCATGGAATATCCTGTGGCAAAATCGGCATTAAGTTTGAATACCTTGGTAAATATTTTACTAAAAACACAAGCAAAACCAACCCCTGCTTCGGCGATATCAGCAAGATTACCACGTAAGTCTAAATCACGTTGTTTCAGTGCTTTAAAATCAACACGACTGATGCTGCGCGGGTTCAACAAGGTATCTTTTAAACTGCTACCTATATCATCAGCTAAGTTTGCAACGTCGCTATAAATCTCGGGAAACAACTGAAATAAATCGCGACCTAAACCAACATACGTTGCGCCAATACCTGGATACATAAAGCAGACATTGTTACTGTTTTCGGCTGATGTTGCTGCAGGCTCTGCACTGAAGTAACTGCCTTTAGGTGTTTTCCATTGCGTTGAGGTAGATGAAGTGGTTTTTCCTAGCTCAGCTTGGGACAAATTAACAAAAACGTTTTTTACGCCTTGTTGAGCCAGCTGAATTTCTTTTGTTAACTCTTCATTCGATTCAGCCAGTAATGCAATAGAATACTTTTTAGTCGACGTTGTTAAGTACTGTTGATATTGCTGATTGGCCATCAATTTTAAATCATCGTGGCCTTTATTTACTGGTAATAACGAAGCTAGCTGTAAAAGCTTTTGTTGCAACTCAGCTTCATCCTCACCATTAACAAGTACTAAATGCAGCTCACTACTAGCAAGAAATCCGTTTAAACGAATGTCTTCATCTGGATTCGTAAGAGCATATTCCGATAACACCAAATGACAATAACTGTCTTGAGTTAAACAACTATAAGCCGCACTGTGCTTGCTACCATCAGCATTGGGATAACGCGTTCTTGATTCTGTAGGGAAGTAAAAACTTGATGCTTTCCAGCTATTAATATCGTAGGGAAGTTGCTCTTTTTTTGGTGTTTGCCAATTATTAATGCCAGGAATATAACGCTGCTGCAGTGCAATAACTGTGCGCAGTAATCCTAATACTTGCGAGAAACCAGCGCCCTCCCCGGTAATGCTTCGTGCACAACTAATAGCGCGCGTTAGCGGGTCTCCAGCATATGTACCTTCATACGCGTTGGCGTAAGCCTCAAGTAATACAGACGATTCTAAGTCACTGTGAAATTCATCTTCAAGGGCTGAGACTTCTATTAGCGAAATTTGCTTTTGGTCAATACTTTTTAAAGATTTAAGTATCGCTGCTTTCATGGCATCAGCATTGACCGCTGAAATCGATAAACCATTGAGCTGAGCATAAATAGAGAGCTGACTTTGCTTTGCTATTACTAGTGGTGCAAGTAATAGACTGGCAATACCTGAAGTGGACTGATAGCCATTAAAATCACCATCAAAGCTAATAGTCTTATTGTTCTGATCAGTATTCTCAACAGTGTTTTGCTCAACTTCTTTACTCGACGTAGCTAGGTTTAATCCTGATAGCGCTACAAATCTGCCTTTATCGATTAACGGTAGTGCAAGCTTCAATGCTTCACTTAAATGGCTAACCACGGTCACACTATTGATATGACCTTCAACTTTAACATTGCTTTCAAGATCAAGTGACTGCTCACAGATAACAATCACATCCAGTTGCTTTAGCACTCTATTTTTTTCTTGCTGAGCTAGTTTACCAAAAGAGAGTGCGCCAAGCATACGCGTTATAGAATCATTAGTAACACCATTAATAGTGGTATTGGCTATGTTTATCTCATTGCCTAAGCCTTCATCTAAGCCTCTACCTATCCCTTTACCTACCTGTTTACCTACGTAAAGGGCACGGGCAACGCGGTCAATATTAGCAAACTCGCCAAATTGACTATCAATACCAACGATGGCTATTTCATTAGTTAGCATCTAATTAGCTATTCCTGCTGTTTTCGCTTCAACAGCTTTTACATCACTGGCTGCTGTATTATTGACAGAGCCTGCAGATAAAAATAGGTCATTTAAACTCACGCTAGCGGTGACTTTTGCTGACTTCATTTCAGCGAGTAACAAACCATCTTCGCTAATAAAGTTGACATCTGCGACTAACTTGCCACGTTTACCACCTTTGCCATTGCTTTGCACAACAGTTAACTGTAAGTAAAAGCGTTGACCTAGCTCAACTTGAGCATAAACATGCCATGCTTGCGTACTTGACGGTAAGCTACCTAGACCCAATTCTCTTTTTGCCCAAACTAACATGGCTTGATAAGCGAGATCGTTGGCGAAAATATTACTTGCTGAGTTATTACTTGTCGAAATAGGGAAATCACCCTGCTTCTGCTGGGCTACTTCGGGTACTTTACAAGCTAGCAATAAGCCCTTTTCATCACACTCGATAACGTGGGTAATACCTTGTAAACTTTCACCATGAAATAAGGTGCCGTTTTGGTATAACGCTTTAGCTTCGCTAGCGGTTGTAGTCGTTAACTTATCTGCTAATTCACTCGTTATTACTGAAATCACCTCAATAGGCTGACTCGCTTGCGCAACTAAGACAACTTGACCGCTGTAATGAAAGACAGTTTTACCGGCGTCATTGACTGATGATATTTGGCTATCAATCAATAAGGTATTGCTACCATCTTCTTGGATCTTTATATCAACTTTCATATCAATAAAAAAGTCTTTGCTCTTTTTCTTAGCTAACGTTGCTTGATCAAAGGTTACTCCTTTGAATAGCTTGTAATCATTTATACCTTGATAAACATATTCAGGATAAACACTTTGCGCTGCATCACTCATCCAAGTGATGGCACAAACTGTTGGGAATACCTGTTCTTTACCGATAACGTGGTCTGCTAAAAAAGTATTGTTAGTCGCTTGCAGTGTTTTAATAACACGCGCCGCTTTGTTTATGGTGAGTAAGCGACTAACTTGTGACTTTTTTAGTGAAGACTCCTCTACTGGCTTTTCTTGGCCGTTGTCTGCTGCCGTTGGAGATGATGGACTAGATAAATCATTACCGACAAGAATTTGCGCACAACGGTTAGTGTTAGCACTTAACTCACTCACTAATAATTTAGCGCCGGCATCAAGTGGAATAATATAAACACCACGCGCATTGAACATACGTTTTAGTGCAGGAGTAACCATACCGCCATCCCAAGGTCCCCAGTTGAAACTCAATACTTGAGCGTTAGGGTGTTGCGCCTTAAAACGGTATGCGGTTTTATTTAATATATCGTTGGCGATTGAATAATCAGACTGACCTGGGTTGCCGTAGAAACCTGCAGCTGATGAAAACAAGACCAAATGTTTAATATTTTCTGGCTGACATACCGATAACAATGACAATAAACCATCAATTTTAGTACGGTAAACCGCATCAAATTCAGCTAATGTTTTTTGCTCGATAAATTTATCAGCAAGTACGCCGGCACCATGAATAATACCCGTGATGGTTAATGGCGATTCTGCTGACATGCCAGCGAGAGCAGCCAACGCAGGAGCAACAGCATCACTAACACTTTGACTATCAGTAACATCTGCCGCAACGTATTGTGCATGTCCACCAGCCGCTTTAATAGCAGTTAGCGTTTGAACAATTTCACGATTGGCTAAAATTGGACGAACAAATTGCGTTACCTTAACAGGCGTTGGTTTTTCACCTGAGGCAATTAATACCTGCATAGCAGCTTTTTTCAGCGCTACTTCATCGTGATGACCATTGGCCCAACTTGGCTCAGTACCTCTGTCTTCTTCATTTTCAGCTTCACTTTCGAGAAGCGGTGAACGACCAAGTAAAATGAATTTTGCTTGATGTTGCTTAGCTATTTCAATAACACAATGTGCGGTAACGCCTTTAGCACCACCACTCACTAAAAAGATAGAGTTGCTGTCAATCTTATCGCTATCTAACGTAACTTTTTGCTCTAACGTATAACTGTCAGTTTTTACACCAACGAGTGTTAAACGTTTACCCAAATCATTACTTAGGTTATCGGTATCATGTGCCACTTCAATAAGTGAGGTGTTCACATCAAGTAATTCATCACAGATAATTGTTGCCGCTTTATCAGCCGCTAATTTTTCTGATAAATCAATAACACGACAAAATACGCCAAGGTCAGTATCTACCTGTGCTCGCCACTCATGGGAAAGGGTTTTCACTAAGCCAGCTAAACCGCCTTGCACTAAATCTGCGTGTAAGTCTGCTTTAACGTTTTGTTCGCCGGTACTACCAGTGTTCGTAAAGCCGAGTGTTCCACCTTGTCTGGTAACTACAACAAAAGAAGCGCGAGCAACTTTAGCCGATTTAACCTGACATAATTTAGCTAAAACAAACGCTAACATTAAACCTTGTTTCGCCGCTTCTGGAAATTCTATACTACCAATATTATCAATATTGGTAGTGGTGTTCTGTGCTTGCAAGTAAATAACCGCATCAAGTTGTGCGTGCTGTTCAAGTAATCGTTTTACTTGCTCTTCATCTACCGTTTTGTCGTTACTGCCTATTTCAACTAACTTAACCGCTTTGTTAAAAGTCTTTTTCGAACTTTCAACAAGCCAGTTAGGTTTTAATACCGTAACTTGCCAACCTTCTTTAACTAACTTTGAACTTACCGCTACTGCTGCGCCACTGCCATCATCAACGACAAGTGCATTGGGTTGCTCTGCATGACCATTAATGTTGAAGTCTTGCACTATTTTAGTTACTGACGACAATGCCTGTAAGGCAACAGTTGCACTCGGTGCCGGGTCTGCGATAGCTGTGCTAGTTGATGTTAGTGACTTCTCTGTTACTGTAGTTTTTGACGACGATGGAGATGTCGGTGGTGTTGTAGGTTTAGTTGGCGGTAAAGGCGGAGCTTTACTCTGCACTTTCTCCTGCATATGCCTGACGATTTCACCTAAGGTACGTAACTCAGCTAAATCTTCAGGATTAAGCTCAGGTAAGTCTTCAATGATTTCTTGCACCGCACCTAAAATTTCAACACGTTTGATAGAATCGATACCTAAATCAGCTTCCATATCCATAGCAAGCTCTAACATTTCTGGTGGGTAACCTGTTTTATCGGCAACCACTTCCATCATCACATTTTGGATATGGTCTAAATCGATAGGTACTGGCGTTTTAGTTACCGCTACAGACGTTGTCGTCTGTGCTAATTCTGCCGTAGGTAATGCAACTACTTTACTTTGCACTTTCCCCTGCATATACCTAACGATTTCACCTAAGGTACGTAACTCAGCTAAATCTTCAGGGTTAAGCTCAGGTAGGTCTTCAATGATTTCTTGCACTGCACCTAAGATTTCAACACGTTTGATAGAATCAATACCAAGATCAGCTTCCATATCCATAGCAAGCTCTAACATTTCAGGTGGATAACCTGTTTTGTCAGCAACCACTTCCATCATCACGTTTTGGATGTGATCAAGGTCAATGGCAACTGGAGCTGATGTTGTTTGTAATTGTGTAGTAACTTCCGCCGCTACTGATGTTACCGGTAAGGCTTCGACTTTGCTTTGCATGTAGTTAACTATTTCACCTAAGGTACGTAACTCAGCTAAATCTTCAGGGTTAAGCTCAGGTAAGTCTTCAATAATTTCTTGCACTGCACCTAAGATTTCAACACGTTTGATAGAATCTATACCTAAGTCAGCTTCCATATCCATGCCAAGCTCTAGCATTTCAGTAGGGTAACCAGTTTTATCCGCGACTACTTCCATCATCACGTTTTGGATATGGTCTAAATCGATAGCAACTGTCGCTACTAAGACTTCAGCTGTAGTTTCTACTTGTGTTGAAGGAACGACGTCTACTTTGCTTTGCATGTAGCTGACTATTTCACCTAAAGTGCGTAACTCAGCTAAATCTTCAGGGTTTAGCTCAGGTAAGTCTTCAATTATTTCTTGCACTGCACCTAAGATTTCAACACGTTTGATAGAATCAATACCAAGGTCAGCTTCCATATCCATGCCAAGCTCTAACATTTCAGTTGGGTAACCTGTTTTATCAGCAACCACTTCCATCATTACATTTTGAATATGGTCAAGATCAATAGCAACAGGTGCTACTAACACTTCAGCTGTAGTTGCTACTTGTGTTACTGCTTGTGTTACAGGAAAGGCAGCTACTTTGCTCTGCATATAAGTAACTATTTCACCTAAGGTGCGAAGCTCGGCTAAATCTTCTGGATTCAATTCTGGTAAGTCCTGAATGATTTCTTGCACTGAACCTAATATTTCAACACGTTTGATAGAATCAATACCAAGGTCAGCTTCCATATCCATGCCAAGCTCTAGCATTTCAGTTGGGTAACCTGTTTTATCGGCAACCACTTCCATCATTACCGTTTGGATATGTTCAAGGTCAATAACTGCGGCTGCAGTCGCTGATTTTGTTGGTACTGGTGTTGCGACACTTGTTACTACTTGTGTTGTAGGTAAGGCTTTGACTTTACTTTGCATATAAGTAACAATTTCACCTAAAGTGCGTAGCTCAGCTAAATCTTCAGGGTTAAGCTCAGGTAAGTCGTTAATGATTTCTTGCACTGAACCTAATATTTCAACACGTTTGATAGAGTCAATACCAAGATCAGCCTCCATATCCATGCCAAGTTCTAACATTTCAGTTGGGTAACCAGTTTTGTCAGCGACCACTTCCATCATCACGGTTTGAATACGTGCTAAATCTAATACTGGTGTCGTAGGTGCTGTAACAATTGCCACTGTCTCAACTGCCGAAGCCTTAGATACAGCTTTAGCTACTGGTACTGCTACAGGTTTAGCTACCGGTACAGCTTGGTTAATAAAAGGCTGTGCAATAACCGTTGGTGTAACAATAGCCGATGGCACATGTCCCGGTAACGCATTTTCCGATAGCATAGTCGTCATGTTATCGCTTTGATTATTTAGGTATTGCTCGTGAACACGCAACGTTTGAGATTGAAAATCGTGATACATATTCAACGTACGCTCAACACTTTCAGGTACTTCACCATCTACTTGCTTCTCAGAAACTGCGATTAGTACAGTATCAACTGTTTTAGCATACGCTTTTGGCCCTTGCATGTACTGTTCATGTACATTGAGCACTTGTTGTTGATGCTCAACAAATTGGCTAACACTACGTTCGATATCTGCTGCTAACGTACTTGGCTGATTTGAAGTTTGCTGAATAACAGGTAAAGCGTGTGTCGTTTGTGCGTTAACAGGCATTCTATCTGAGACAGTACCATCAGCGTTCAGGTATACAATTTTTTCAACTTCAACAATTTTCTCTACAATTTTTTCAACTTCGACAATACGTTCAGGTGAGTTTACTGTAGGTAATGTAGCTTTTGCTTGTTTTACTACTCGGCCATCAGCTAACGCATCGGCAAATGCTTTTTCAGTTTTAGCACTAACATAAGACTTACCAGTTAACTTCATCGCTAATGGCGACATTTTAACAGCAGCTAATGGACGTTTTACCGCATTATGTGGATCAATATCATCTAAGCTAACACCTAATACAGCAAGTTGTACCGCCGCTTGTCTCAATTGTTTGTCTGATGATTTTTTAGCGTTAGCATTTACAGCAATGGTCACTACATCGTTTTTGTCTTCTAAAATGTTATCAACCAATTTAGTTAATACATTTTTAGGACCAAACTCGACAAATACGCGACCACCGTCAGCGTAGATATTCTCAATTTCTTTATTAAAGTGAACCGATTCTAAAATGTGCTTTTTAAGCGCATTTTTAATATCAGCCGCTTTATTTGAATGCGCTTTACCTGTGCCATTGGCAAATACAGGAATTGATGGTGCAGTAAACTTGGCGCGGTCAATTGCTTGAGCAAAAGGCTTCTGAGCATGAGCAACTAATGGCGTATGAAATGCAGCTGAAACTGGTAAAGGTACAACTTTATAACCTTGTGCTTTTAAGGTTTCAGTAGCAATAGCAATTTGACTGGTAACACCGGCAACAACCACTTGGTTGTTCGAGTTATAGTTAGCAATAGATATATCGTTAATGTCTTTAATAACAGCAGTAATTTTTGTCGGCTCACCGACAACGGCAACCATGGTGCCTGCATCAAAGTCAGTATTATCATTTCCGTTATCATCAGCGCTTGGCTTAGCCATGGCTTGACCCCGGCTTCGTGCTAGCATCATATAATCTTGTTCAGACAATACCCCTGCTGCCCATAATGCCGTTAATTCACCAAAACTATGACCTGCAGTGAAATCTGCTTTAAAGCCTGCTTGAGTAAAGGTTTTATACAAACCAACACTGAAGCTACCAATAGCAGGTTGCGCATGCTGTGTTAAGCGTAAAGCTTCATCTTGCACTTTTCTCGCATCGACATTAAAAACAGGAATTGGATAACTAGTCGAGGAAAGCTGTGGTAAACCGGCATCAGAAAACTGACTATCCATATCACTAGCAGCTTGCATAACTGTTGGGAAATTACAGGCTAATTCACGGCCCATATTCACATATTGAGAGCCTTGACCTGAGAACAGAGCAACCACTTTTCCGGCCGTCGCTAAGGCAGATTTTCGATAATAAAGTCCCGTAGGGATAGACCAAGCGTCACTGCTCGCATTTGCAGAAAATTGCTTTAATGCCATTTTAATCATGTCTAATGCTTCAAGTGCATTTTTAGCAACAAAACCACAACGTGCTTCATTCGCTGCTGGGGTTTTTAACTGATTTTCAGTGACTAAAGCATTGAAAACGAAAACTTGTTCCTCTAAGCCGACGCTCAATTTACTTTGCCAATTATTTAATAAGATAATTAATGTCGATTCGTCTTTGGCATTAAATAATAATGTTTGTGGTACCGCGTTTAATCGGTACTTACCTGCAGCTTTGGCTTGGTATTCTTCTAATACCATATGAAAATTTGTACCACCAAAACCAAACGAACTGATACCTGCACGACGTGGTAAACCATCTTCTCTTGGCATCCATGGACGAGTTTCATTATTTAAATACAATGGGCTATTTTCAATATCAAGCGCCGGGTTTGGCGTATCAATATTAATGGTTGCTGGTAATACTTTATGATGTAAAGCAAGTACCGCTTTAATCATACCTGCAGCGCCAGCGGCAGCTTTTGTATGACCAATTTGAGACTTAACTGAGCCCAAGGCGATATGTTGAGTAGCATCGTTGTTATGCGAAAAGTGTTTCAATAAACCACTAAATTCCGCCGCATCACCTGCCTTAGTACCTGTACCGTGTGCTTCAATTAAACCACAACTTTTTGGTTCGAAACCGGCATCATCATAAGCGCGTTTTAACGCTTTTGCTTGCCCGTCAGGTCTTGGTGCGTAAATAGATTTAAAACGACCATCGCTTGACGTACCAATACCTTTAAGCACTGCATAAATTTTATCGCCATCACGCTCAGCATCTTCCAAACGTTTAAAGGCCATCATACCGATGCCTTCACCAATCATCATACCCTTTGAATCAACATCAAACGGACGGATATCATCGTTAGTAGTAAATGCTGGCGTTTTCGCAAATGACATGTACATAAACGGTGAGTTATCACAACAAACACCACCAGAAATCATCACCTCTGAACGGTATTCTAATAAATCTGAAACGGCTAGTTTGATGGCTGATAATGAACTGGCACAGGCAGCATCAACTACACAGTTAGTGCCACCAAAATCAAAACGGTTCGCAATACGACCAGCAATAACGTTACCTAACATGCCAGGGAAAGAGTTCTCTTCCCAGCCGATGTAAGCTTTTTTAAACTTTTCAATGATCATCGCTCGATCTTCAGCATCAACGCCTGAGGCTTTTAATACTTTTTCAAGTACTGGTCCTTGCAAACGAGACGTTAATGGCGCAATTTGCTTTTGTCCGCCACCAACACCTAAGGTAATACCTACTTTGTCACGGTCATAACCAGAGCCGTCACCAATACCGGCATCGTTAAGTACTTCACGGGCAACCACTAAAGACAACAACTGTGAAATGTCAGTTAACTCTAAAATGTTTGGCGGTAAACCAAATTCCATTGGGTCAAAATCAATTTCAGGTAAAAAGCCACCACGTTTACAATAGGTTTTATCTTTTACTGTCGGGTCGCTATCGTAATATGCATCAATATCCCACTGACTTTTAGGCACATCTTTAATGCCATTAACTGACTCAAAAATGTTATCCCAGTAATCTTCTAAGTTTTTTGCATCAGCAAAAATAGAAGCCATGCCCACAATCGCGATTGGACATTCTTGAAGACGTGAATTAAATGTTTTTTCGTCTGCTTCACTCAATACTGGGTTATTAGCTATGGGTTGTTGCTTTTTAGTCATTGTGGTTACTCTACCGTTATTGTTTGGTTGCACTGCTTGTATTGTTCGGTTGCATTGCTGGTTGCATTTTCGCTATTCGTTTAGGCATCTACTCTGTTGAAGTATCAGTCTCTTGAAAGTTTTTTGATGAGAAAGTAGAACTTGCCTCATCAGGACTTTCATTTAACAAACGAAAACGACTTAAGAATTCATTGTAATTACCCGCTAATATTCGGCGGATATGAAAAGGAGCTTTGGTGAGTACGTAGCTCATGTAACGGCTAGCGGCTTCACTTTCATTGCCATCGTAAATATCGACATAGACCCAACCTGACGTTGGATCATTGGCAATTAATAAACGGCATTTATGCTGTTGTTCTTTTGACTTGCTTTTAGAATGTTCTGAAAAATTTGGAATTTGGGTTACTTTTACTTGTACCACTTCATCTTGATTTAAGCTGTTAGCGCGATTCAATACTTCACGCATTGCCTTGGGGGAAAGTTCTGAAGTGAGTTGCTGATGAGCTTGGGTATCTTCTAGTACTACGCGTACTGTTGGTGATGCATCGGCATCAGAACTTTGCTCGCTACCTTCAATATCGCTGCGCATGTCAGTTAAACGAGAAACACCATGGCGTTTCAGGCATCGCTGTAAACCTGCGCGAGATACATTGGTATTAATAAATTGCTTACATACAGCAAGTAATTCATCCAGTGAAAGCAGTAAACGTGTTCGAAGCTCAACCACAACATATTCTTGTGCTTCACTTAAGGTGGTATTTAGCTGTTTAGGTACGTGCGAGGCATCGCTTAGGGATTCTCGTTTACGCCATTTACGGACGGTAGATTCTGAAATTTTTAATAACCGTGCAAGCACAGCTGTAGGTAAGTCAGATTCATGAATAAATGCGCGCATTTCGGGTGTGGTAGTAGCGTTAGCATGTTGAGTGGAAGTACTTTTGGGCTGTTTACTCATTTTCATCCGTTTATTATTTGAAGTAAATAACTTTTCGTAAATAATTAGCCGTTCATTTCAACCTAAAAAAAGGTAAATTAACGATATAACGCGGCTAATATACACAGGTTTCAAACCCAACACAATCACCCGATACACGCATTACTAATTTATATGCTAAGGTAATATCTCAGCTATTCGACCAGTTAGAAGAATATCGATACTATAACAATATATTTATCCTAAATAGTCGACGTTAACAGTAACTAGTCTTCTTTATTGCTAATAAATAATTTTAAAAAATTCATAAAAATAAATTACCCTCACACTCTTTATGATAAAATGATGTCTCACCATACATTAATCACTCGTTAAATAAGCAATACAAGCTACCGATACTTATATGACCTTTTTTACTCAATCTGATCTTTCTACTCGATCAAAACAAAAGCTTACTCTCGCTAGCAATGAAATTCATCTATGGATGACCAAGCCAGAAGAGTTGCTTGGTCATGATGAATTATTAGCAACCTACTCAACATTACTCACTAGTACAGAGCTAACTAAGCAACAACGTTATAAATTCTCTAAAGACAGGCATGATGCTTTAATTACTCGCGCTTTTATACGTGATTTATTAAGCTATTACGCTGATGTATCACCGCAAAATTGGCAGTTTGAAAAAGGCTCTAAAGATAAACCTGAAGTGATTAACTGCCCATTACCGCTGTGTTTTAATATTAGTCATACTAAAAACCTGATTATTTGTGCCGTAACACTTGAAGATGATATTGGCTGTGATGTAGAGAATACTGGCCGAAGTAATGATGTATTAGCTATTGCTGAACGTTATTTTTCACCAAAAGAAAGTACTGAGCTTTTCGCCCTACCAGAAGCAGAGCAACGACATCGTTTTTTTGATTATTGGACCTTAAAAGAATCCTATATCAAAGCCTGGGGGTTAGGTTTAGCAATACCGCTTACCGACTTTAGCTTCAATATCAACGATAAAAGCTATAAACATAAAGACTTGTTTACCATCAAGCAGGATATTAGCTTAAGCTTTGCCCAGCATAGAGTTGATGAACCCACAATTTGGCGGAGCTGGTTAATTTACCCAACAGCAGCCATTGATAAAAACCAAGAACACCGTATTGCTTTATCTTTGAGAACTAAAGCCGATAATCAAGAAACCGATTACCAATTACGCTTTTTTGATACCCTGCCCTTATTAGGTTATAAAGAAATATAGCTGCAATTACCACCCTATGAATATACTACTACTGACAAATCATGATCTCACTAGAATGGGCCCTTACTAACTAATTCGTATTTTTGCTCTAGGTAACTAAGGATTAACGCGTCTAAAAATAGATTTTAATAACAAAATAGTCTCAATGTCCCTACTTACTGCGTTACATACATCCATAAAGTCCACCTTCTTTCACACATCAACCACTTTAAGTTGTATTTTTAACTTATTGATTATAATATAATAATAAAGTAATCTCTTGATATTAAAAATTATAAACGATTAATCCTATCTTGTAGAAAGAAGGGATTTTTTATCATATTAAACTGTTATATGTAAATGAGTATTCTTCATGACTTTTAGCACAACACAATTAGGCTTAATGATTTTATCTGTGATGATAATCGTTGGAGTTACTAGCTATTTTTTAGGGATACGTAAGACGAACTCCCCTTTAAAAGCTTCAGCTTTAGGCTTTGTATTTTCAATAATACCTGTTCTAGGTATTATCTATGTAATATATTTAGCGTCTAAACAGGATGTTAGCAAACATCAGTAAGCCTTTCTAAATTACTATAACAAGTCAGTAAATCAGGGGGATTTACAGTTGGTTTTACTAATTATATTTTCAGTGTCAACTTGAAGTGTGGATATCTCAAAGGAAATATGACATCTGAGGTATTTAGTGTTCTTGTTGGCGTTAGAGATAATCTGGCTAAATTGTATCCCGATAATTCTGATTTACTGAACAACAACAACAACAGTGCTGCAAGTGACTTTCCCTGCGGTAAAAATTAAAATCACAATATATTCTATCTTTGGATAAACATCGTAAGCTTTAATCTGAAGTTACCCAACTGCTAACAAATAAAAGTAACCCATCAAATACTGGCTACTCGCTCTAATTTATTAGATTCTTTAGGCGTTAAATATACAAAAAACGATGCCATTCAATGAAGTATATTTTATAAATACTTTTAGTTTTATCTACATATACTTCAACAAACGAGGTTTTGTCAAATTTAACATCAACTGACGTTATCCGATTAATTGAACAAACAGCAGAAAATAGTCCTGGAGGTGTTATCGAAACAGGCATATTATTTGTGCAAGCCAAAAGAGCTTATTTTCAGAGAATTTAGTGGAAAATACCCTCTTCCAACATTAAATATATCACATAACATTTAGCCTTAAGGCATTTATGTTTTAATTTATTTTGTTCTGTTTTAGCCATTAAATTGAACAAATTTTAATGATAATTCTGTTGCTATTTTATCTTGACCTTTAATTTTTAATACTTCAATTATACATTCGATGGTGCATAAACCACCTTCAGGTTGATTAGCCCTAAGTTTATATAAAGAATCATTTGCGGTTTTCAACGTGAATTGTGGAGCATTTTTTAAATAAGTACTGTGGTTAAATATTTTTTTTGCTTCCTGCCATGTGCTATCAATAATAATAATATTTTCATATTCTTCAATTATTATCGAAGATGCTAACGATGATGACTCGCCTTCAGGTGACGATTCGTCCTTTGAATATAATAATACCGCCTCATTATTTTCTATTAACCTAATAAGATCTTTATTAGGATTTAATCTTTCCCAAAGTATACGTTCGACAATATTATTAGAATATTTTATCGCAAGAGAGCCAGTATTGGTTCCTCTATGCAATTCACGTTCATGGGTAAGTAAATATATTTTCATTTTTATGTATTGTTCCACTTTAACTTATTGATACAAGACTTGTACGCCCATCTGAACGGCGATAAACAAAAGCTAAGTAGGCTATTCAATTACAATGTATGCAGCTAAACTCATATTCAATAGATAATAAACTTATTGGCTAGAGTAGCAGCTAAAGATAAAACCATATTTCGCTAATATTTTGATTAGCGAAATTTCTTCAATTGCATTCCCATAAGAAAGTTATTATTCCTTAGTGTTATATTTTAGACATACTTTAACTATGCAGTTAGCTCATTATTCAAGCTTAGTAAGCCATTGCTGTTTGCATAACTATCTTAAACAACACTTCTTATATTTCTTTCCGCTGCCACACGGACAAGCATCATTTCGACCAGCGGCAGGTAATGAGCTAACAGGTACACTGTTCTCTAAAATTGTATTTTCGTCGTACAAAATATTAGATAATAAACCACCTTCTCCCATTAACGAATCAAAGTCGTCAAAATCTTCATTTGATATATTGTCAAGTTTTTCATCTTCTGAATAATCATCAGCCCAAGCACCTAAGGTGCTAACAACATTAAATTGAGTTTGAATCATGTCCGATTCAATCAACTTAGGCGTGCCTACCCTATTCCAAACTTTAACTTCAGCTTGTTTAAAACGGTCTTCATCAAATAAATCTTTATCACATAAGCTAATAAACTGACTTTTAAAATCATCAAGTTCATATTCGATACAATAATCGGCTAACGCGCTAATTAAAAAGCTATTGGTTGAACTAGGTAAAGTCGTAAATACAGTTAGCCATCGAGTGACATGTGTACTTAATATGAATTGATCAATAATACCTGCTTCGTACTGAGCAAATACAGCTTCAATAGCAGATGCTTTGCAATACATAGCCTGATGACTATCAACAATATAATTACACAATGCTTGTGTATTACCATCGACCACATTATAAAATAAGGTCGGCGTTAATTCAGTAAGCGCATCGCCAAATACGGATTCAAGAGGAGTTAAAAAAGTATCGCTACGTGCAAATAACTGCAAACACTTTTCTAATGCGGGTGAATATTTTAATTCTGCTAATAATAAGGTACCAAAAAATAAAATGGCCTGCTGTTCGTTGGTTAACGAGGTATCTTCTGCAACAAATTGATCTATCAGCCGCACTAATTCAGGATAAAATTCTGGCCAATTTTCTTTAACCACTTCGAGAGCGTCAATAGGTAATTCGTTACCTTGTGCATTACCTATTACCAATAAAGCTTGTTGTAAATTCATATGAATTCCGTGATAAATAATCAATTAAGGGTATATATACCGAATATTATATATTAAAACTTCTTATTCCCGTTATCATTCAAAGTATCAAATTTAATAGTAAAAAAACGCAACGCGTTAATACAGTATTAATAATTATATTTGTCGCTCTAATTCCTTACGGAATTGACTAGGGGTGTCACCATAATGATCTTGGAAGGTATGTGAAAGTGTACGAGCGTCAGAAAATCCTATAACTTCAGCAATTCCTTCTAGTGATAAATTTGAATTTTTTAATAATTGATAAGCTTTTGCCATACGCCAACGACTTATATAAACCATTGGAGAAACACCGATGGCAGCCTTAAATTTAGGCTGTAAGGTCGCACAAGACATGCCGATAACATCACTAATAATATCTAGCGTCCATTATCTTACAGGATATTGATGGTTGAGCTGTAATATTTTATTTAAACGAGGCTATTTAATCGCGGATAAGAAACCTGACAGGTGATCATTTTTCTCAATAAAACTATTCAGTAACTGAATAAATAATACCTCCGTTAAACGGTCGATAATACTATTCTTCTTGTTACTTGTTCTGTTTATTTCTGTATCAATTAATTTTACTGTCATCCAAATATTATTATTTGATTAAATATTAGAAAGTTTAATTATGGAAGGTAAGATACTGAGAATAGGATGCTCAATAGCCTCATCGTATTCAATTATTCCACACATAATCTTATTGGTGATTTCACCTTTTTGAAAAAGTGGCATACCTAAAGCACAAGCATCACCTGCTTGTTCACTGGGCACCCGTTCGCTGCCAATATCATCTGCTATCCAATGCATATCTCCACCTGGGATCATGACAATATCTATTGACGCTACATTAATATTGCTAGTTCGTGCACCAACATAAAAACCTACTTCTAATGCAATATGAAATCTAGGCATTAAAATTGATGATAATGGCATTCCCCATGGCGCAGCAAGACTTGAATGAAAGAATATACTACCCCGAAAACGAAGCGTATCGTTGACATCATCAAAGATATTAAATTCTGATGTTGGATATTTGAGTTGATGAGCGACATTTTTGAGTATTTCAGATACCAAGGTTTAATAACAATGATTGTTATAGTTACGTTACACGAAATTAAGCAGAGTATATTATGAAAGCGAATAAAGTATTAGTAGCAGTATCGTTACTATTTTTACAAGTCATTTTTTTAGGATTCACTTATGCAAATGAAGCATTTGTAATGAAAAATGGTAAAGCTGCATTTCCTGAACTTCATAATGTGTATATTGATCCTAAAAGCTGGCAACATTGAAAAAAAAGGGTGAATTTCGTGATGGTACTATCATCATTAAAGAGCTCGTTTTGGTTGGCTCAAAATCTGCTGTTAGTAGGAATAGTTATTTTATAGGTAACTTTATTGGTCTTGAAGCGACTATTAAAAGTAAAAAATACTTTAAAGATGAACCAGGTAACTGGGCATATTTTAATTTCTCAAGTAAGGATCATAAAACGTTATCAAAAATAGAAAAAGCATTCCCTTTAAAGTCTTGTAATTCATGTCATGCCGGTACCGCCGTAGATGATTTTATTTTTACTCCATATTACCCGGTATTAAGTCAGGGTAAGGCATGAAAATGAAAGCGGGTGGTGGACATTTTGACAGTCCTAAACCTGTTAAATAAAAAATGATAAGTTAGCTTGTCGTTTTATAGCTTTATAAGTAACGCTTATCGGAGATAAATATGTTTAAATTTTTAACTAATATCCTAAATCGATTAAAAATTGCTGTCATCATACCCTTACTACTAACTTTTCATACCATGGCCGAAAAGTCCCATATATCAGGAAAAGAGGTAGATAATGCATATGCCACTAAAGTATGGCAATACATGGTTAATAAAAAATTGGGGGTGAGGGACGTATCCGTAGTTATCCCTTTGTAGGAAAATGGCAGTATTCAAGAAATCATCTCAACTAACGCTGAAATAGAGGGTCATAAAGGAAAATTGATCGTCAAGCATGACTATGGTGCTAAAAAAGCACTGACATCCCATAAAGTCTATAGCGATGATCAAGACGATAATTATGAAGCGCTTACGATTATGTTTTAACGTAAAAAAGGCTACGACTCAATTAATAGTGATTGGTTTTGGGCGGAGTATTATGCTGATGGGAGAATTATTAACTATCAAGGTGTAGATTTATCAGGTCGTGCACAGATGTGCTTAGGTTGTCATATCCTACTTGGATGTAAAGACAGAGAAGTGTTAAACGGTAGCTCTAAATAACGAGTTATCAACTAATATCGGCACACTACGCTATGATAAGGATGTTATACTAGAGTATTATCTTTAGTATTGAAATGGATTACTTAACGGCTTGTTATCATTATTGCTATACCATACAAACTGAATGAGCAAATTATTACTTACTCGTTATTCATATTAACTTTAGTCTAAGAAGACTTAGTATCATTATGTTTGTTTCTCGTTACCGATAATCTAAAATAGTGGCGAAGCTTTTATAACCCAACAAAGTATGGCTATGTTCATGATCATTTTTATAAAGTTTTACCCATTATGATCGAGGTAAAACTCCAAATATCATACTTCCAATATTGTTGATTGGTCATGTTGGTATGTAAAAATTAAATAAGTTAACGAGTACTATTAATACATACAGTAAATACTTATAGTGTCACAATGAAAGATGACAAAACGCCGAGGACAGAGAATTATGACAACCTATAAAAAATCTACCGATGCAATTTCGGCACTAACCCAAGAACAATATCATGTCACACAAGAAAGTGGCACAGAGCGACCAGGTAGCGGAGAGTATCTTAATAATACATCGCGTGGTATTTATGTCGATATTGTTTCAGGTGAGCCCTTATTTGCTTCATCAGATAAGTATGAGTCTGGCTGTGGTTGGCCAAGTTTTACCAAGCCGGTTGAATCAAAAAATGTCAAAGAAATTAATGATAACGGTCATGGTATGATTCGAACTGAAGTTCGCTCTAGCCATGGGGATAGTCATTTAGGACATGTATTTAACGATGGGCCAACAAGTGAAGGTGGTTTACGTTATTGTATTAATTCAGCTTCTCTTCGTTTTATCCATCGTGATGATATGGTCACTCATGGTTATGCCGAATACGTTAATCAAGTGGAGAATATATAAATATGACAATTGAACGCGCAATTTTAGCTGGTGGTTGCTTTTGGGGTATGCAAGATCTTATACGCAAACTTCCTGGAGTCACGTCAACCAGAGTGGGTTATACCGGTGGAGACGTTATCAACGCAACTTATCGTAATCATGGCAGTCACGCAGAAGGCATAGAAATATCATTCAACCCTGATATTGTCAGTTTTCGCCATATCCTTGAATTATTCTTTCAGATCCATGATCCAACAACAAAACACCAACAAGGAAATGACCAAGGGGCTTCATATCGTTCAGCGATTTATTACTGTTCAACTGAACAAAAGGCTTTAGCGATACAAACGATCACCGATGTTAATGCATCAGGTTTATGGCCTGGCACGGTAGTTACTGAATTAGCTCCTGCAGGTGATTTTTGGGAGGCAGAAACAGAACATCAAGATTATCTACAAAGAATACCTAATGGCTATACTTGTCACTTTCCCCGAAGTGACTGGGTACTACCTTCAACAAAATGAGCTAATAAAAGTAATATCAACTCCAATAGTAACTAGAGATAACACTATGCGAACTAAGCACTTCAGCAAAATTAGTTTAGATGGTGGTTGCCATTGGTGTACAGAAGGAGTTTTCGAATCACTTATCGGTATTATATTAGTGAATCAAGGGTGGATTGCTTCAATTGATAATAATGCTGAATTATCTGAAGCTATTGAAGTCTACTTTGATCAATCTAAGGTTTCTTTGCAGACGTTGATTGAGATTCATCTATATACTCATGCATCGACAGCTAATCATTCTATGCGTAAAAAATACCGATCGGCAATATATACCTATGACGATGATCAAAACTAAGAAGCTAACAAGGCTTTAGATGCCTTACAAAGTGATTTTGATCAACCAATTATTACACAGGTACTGCCATTTGATTCATTTAAGGCGAATAAGGATGAATTGCAGAATTATTTATATAATTCACCTAATAAATCTTTTGTATAACTTATATCCATCCAAAATTGAGACTGCTATTAACACGTTTCAAGTATCAGGTTAATTATGAACAGATCACCTTATGCTTAGAATAAAAATATTCATTCAATCAAAATAACTATAATCATTAATCTGCCGTAATACAGAGGAATTCTCTATACCTATTACCACACTATCCTAGCGATTTTCTTCTCGGTTGACAGCGAAAGTTAGCGTTTTAAATCCACTCACTTCGGTAATATGTATAAAGTAAACCTAAAACATAAATTACAGCAAGCAAAAATTCCGCTCAAACTAATGAAGTCTTAAAGTTGACTTTAAATTTTAGAATTGACCGTTATTTTGCTATTATGGCTACTTTCCTTTCCCTATAAGGCAGCAGCACTGCGTGGCAGTTTTTCAACTTAGAGATTATCAACAAGAAGCCGTTTCTGCAGTGCTCAAACACTTTCGAAAAACTAACGAATCTGCTGTGATTGTTTTACCTACAGGCTCAGGTAAAAGTCTAGTAATTGCCGAGCTTGCTCGCTTGGCAAAAAGAAAAATACTAGTACTCACCCATGTGAAAGAATTGGTCGAGCAAAATCATCAAAAATATGAAAGCTATGGTGTTACCGCTGGTATTTATTCTGCTGGATTAAAACTGAAAGAAACTCAGTATCAAGTCACGTTCGCTAGCATACAATCGGCAGCTCGAAATCTAGATGACTTTAGTGATCCCTACTCTTTAATTATTATTGACGAATGTCATAGAGTTAACTTAGCTAGCCCTGACTTGCCTAATAAACTGTGTAAAGATAAAACTAAGGACAAAGCTAAAAGCGAGCTAAAAGAACAATCGCAAGAGAAAGTAAGTAAGCTGTCTAATAGTAATCAGTATCAACAAATCATTGAAAAATTGATGCAAGTTAATCCCGAGGTAAAATTATTAGGTTTAACCGCAACCCCTTATCGTTTAGGTATGGGCTGGATTTATAAAAAACATTATCGTGGTTTCATGCGAAGTGAAGAAAAGCGACCTTTTGAGCACTGTATTTATGAACTACCCATTCGTTACTTAATTAAACGCCAGTATTTAACCGAACCTAATTTAGTCGATGCTACCATAGAGCACTATGATTTTAGTAGCCTGCAAGCAAACGCCTCTGGTGAATATAGTTCTACGGATATTAATCATCTATTAAACAAAAATCCGCGGGTAACTAAAAGTATTATTGAGCAAGTCATTGATTTAGGCCATAAACGTCAAGGTATTATGGTATTTGCCGCTACAGTTGAGCATGCAAAGGAAATATTTAGTTATTTACCTACTAAATTGAGTGCATTAATTACTGGCGCTACCGACAACACTGAGCGCGATAAGTTAATTAAGGCATTCAAGCGTAAAGAAATTAAATACCTGGTTAATGTTTCTGTACTAACCACTGGTTTTGATGCACCCCATGTCGATATGATTGCAATATTACGTCCAACACAATCAGTTAGTCTCTATCAGCAAATCATCGGTCGCGGTCTGCGCTTGAGTGATAACAAAAAAGATTGCTTAGTGATTGACTATACAGGCAATGATTTTGACCTCTATCATCCCGAAGTCGGTGAGAAAAAGCCTAATAGTAAAAGTCAGCCGGTTCAGGTTGTTTGCCCAAGTTGTGAATTTCCCAATGTATTTTGGGGCATTTGTGATAATGATGGTTATTTAGTGGAACATTATGGCCGACGATGCAAAGGCCTCGTCGATGCTCCTACTGAAGAGCAACAGTCAGAGAGTCAATGTGACTATCGTTTTGTATTTAAAGAATGTCCTAACTGCGGTGGTGAAAATGACATAGCTGCTCGTAATTGTTTTCAGTGCCTTGAAGTCTTGGTTGACCCCGATGATATGTTAAAAAAGGCACTGAAACTTAAAGGTTCAAAAATTATTCGCTGTGCAGGTCTTAATTTGACGAAAGTGAGTGATAAGGGAGCTGATAAGTTAAAAATCACTTACTATGATGAAGAAGGCACTGAACTCAACGAATCTTTTGACTTCGCTAGGCCTAATCAGGTTAAAGCATTCAACGATATATTTTCTAAACGCCTTAGCGCTAAAATCAGTGTTCAACTGGGCTCTAATGAGTCGTTTGAAGTGACTAATATTGATCAAGCATTAAAGCTAGCTAACCTATTGCCTTGTCCTGACTTTGTCATTGCCAGAAAACAAAAATTCTACTGGCGTATCAAAGACAGACTTTTTGATTATCAAGGTAAATACCGAAAAGCCAATGAGCTCAAATAAACTCAATGACAAAATACAAAATAATAATTAACCTATTTACTTATACTTATCAGGCAACAAGAATTAATACACAAACATACAATTACTGTTGATTTCTTTTATTCTATATTTGACGTTATATGCTATTTAAATAAACTTTAGCATTAGCTATACCATGAGCGCGTTGTAAACCAACATACTCACTAAATTTACTTAAATTCTTTGCTGCGCCTATAAAAATAGTTTCAAAGTCAGTAGTAAGTTTTAAACAGCTTTTATTACTTATCTGTAATCGTATAGGTAGTTGGCTACTTTAGAAGAGATGGTATCTCGTTTATCTTCTCTAAGCACTCACCCTGTTTCATCAACTAGGGTTAGATAATATTGTAAGCTAAAACAAATACCCGTGTTTATTTGTTTGTATTCATTACCCGTAAAACTAATAATTCCGTGGGTTGTTCGCCTTTTATCGCTGCTTTTATGCGTAGTTAAATACTAGTGAAGTCAGATTTTCCTGGTGTTTGAGCAATATCTACTCGTATTGGGTTTAAATCAACATGCACCATACAGGGAAGCATTGTGCCTTTATTAAGCAAGGCTTGCGAGTAAAACCGTCCTTCCCAAGAATGGCCTTTACATTTATCTTGTTTATTAGCTTTTCGGGCAATAGGCTCATTAAGTGAGCGCATAAAGCAGCCTATATCTATTAACCGCTGTTTGTATATTTCATCAGTACTTTCAACCATAGCCAATTCAAACTTATTTAACGTTCGTTGCTTTTAGTATTACTAAGTAAGATGAGTCCCTTTAAATAACTGGTGGCAACGCTCAAGTACCTCAACTGTTGACCATGTTTTTACTTGTTCAACATCAACATGCAATACGAGGTGTAAGTGGTTGTGCATCACCGCATGTGCGTAAATATTAATAGCAAACACTTGAGATAGCTAAAAAATACGTTTTACAATCCATATACGCCTATGCTCATAACTAGCACCTGTTTCTTTATCTACCCCCACACAAAAAAGTCTTTCGTACCGTACGACTACAAATTTGATAATACTAGGTATCAAGTAAACTGATTGGTTGTGAACGAGGCTTAGCCATAACAATAACCACACTTAATAAGGATAAATTAAGTGTAGATTAGTGATTGAAATATGCATAAGTTATTATGGGTGTCATGATAAATTACTTTAGTTATAGTTCATGATTATAAGTTACCACTCATTGCCTCAAATTTACTAATGTGGTGCCTGTAGCTTTATTTGACAAGTTTATCTTAGACTAGGCGCCCCCTTTATATAAAGTTTTAAATAAAAATTTATAATACCAAAGTAGGATCTATTTTTTAACTTTATTTGTACCTTTAGGTATGAATAATCATAAAAACCAATCAATTAAAAACTTCCTTAACCCCACCTACTTGTTATAATGATATGATTAAAAATATAATAAATGATTCATTCTATCGCGCCTAATTGAGAAGTTTTCTATGCATGACAAGTATTCAACAGAATTAGACTTACCCGATATTCCTTTAAACTCGCCTACTCTTCCATATGAGAAGCCTGAAGAAAATGTAAACTATTGGATTGCCGATAAATTTTTTACTGATAAACAAGCCACAGATATTGCTAATCGCTGTTATAATAAATCAAAGTGGAAATTAGGAAAGCCCTATACCAGTGAACTATGGCCAGGTATGCGTTCTAAAAATGCATTAAAGAAAAAAGAGCTTGAGTTGGTAGAAGCATGGATCAAACAACAAATTGTTAAAGATAGTATTTGGGTTGCAGAGTCAAATGATGTAGTTGTTGATACTAACACCGCGATCCTAGTCGGTGGTGAAGAAGGTGCTGCAAGGCCTCATGTAGATAACCGTAAATTATGCCGATTTGGTGCTGTACTATACCTTAATAAACAACCGGCACCTCAATCAGGTACCTCTTTCTATCGCTTAAAATATGCTAATGGTGCTGCTGGTGGTAATACCGTCAATCATCCTTATCTAAATCTCGTTGATGCTCTCAATACAAAAAGCTTGCCTCCAAGTGCTTGGTATGAAGATATCAATATTGAGAACAAATTTAATCGACTCATTCTTTTTAAAGGCAATATAGCCCATAGTGCTAGCGGATATTTTGGTAAAGAAAAAAGAGAGAAGAGACTCGCTATTACCTTCTTTTATATGGCTAATGACTAAACAAAATTGTCCTTAATGAAAATATTAAGTCTGTAATGGTCAACTAAAACTGGAAAGATCTTAAGCCACGTTTTTCAATTTATTATATTTCTAATGCAGCGTCATATACTCAATACTTGAATATCGGCGCTTGTAATTATAAAACCTGATATAACTTTCAACTTCATCAACAATTGAAGAGTGATTTATAAAAGTAATATTGTTAAGCCTTTCTGTCTTCAAGCTTCTAAAGAATCCTTCCAGTTTCATTAAACCATTACAGTCAGCTATTTTCACATAAGTAAGATTTTTATGCGTATGTCCAACTAACTAAGCTACAACTGCTTCGTCTACTTCTTGTTGCCTGAGTTCATCGATGAACATATGTCTAAAGCTGTATGCCGAAGATCGATTATTGGGTAATAAATTTATTGAAGTTGATAAGCGGCATAATTGCTGATAATAATTTTTAGACCAATCATCATCTTGCCCACCTGGTTTGCAACTAAACAAAGGCTTTGGCCTTTTGGATTGAACGCCTTTAACAAAGTCTCCAAAGTGTAATTTTAACAGTGTTGGATGTATTGTAACGATACGATTAACCACTCATTTTTCAATGATATCGTCTGTGTACAACTGGCATGTCTCTCTGGGTCTCAATCCTTGATAAAGTAATACTAATGTTATCAATTGAAAATATTTATCTTTCGCTTTACAGGCGTCGCTTTGAATTAATAAATCTAATTCGTTCGTTTACCAGCGTCTCCGCGTTGAATATGAGCCAGTGCCTTCGTTATTCCAGTGAGGTATACCATCAAAAGTATTTTTATCGATATAGTTCATTAAACTGCACTACTTAAAAAATTGATAAGCGGCAGCTAAGTAGCTTTTATTAGTTTTGTGAGTTCTCTTTTGACTTAACAACAAATCACGATACTTAAGTACACTACTCGTCGTTGTTTCCGAAACTTTTTTAAGCTTACTAAATTTGATGAAATGTTCGATTCGTTGAGACAATAGCTTTGTTGAATCTAAAATTTGCTCTTCATTTTTAGATTCAACAAAGCTATCTAAAAGCATGTTTAGCAACACTTTTTTGACATTTGATTGCTGTGGTAAGTATTGGATGACATTAGTAGGCTGTACAGTGATATTTAATGCAATTTGATATTCACAATCAAACTCTTCACGTAACTCATTAATACGCTCATTCAAAGATGATTTGAAGTCCTGAGGCATTGTTGCTTAATTTATACGTTTAACCAATTCAAATATAGCCAAAGTAATAACTAAATTTCGTTTAGTGGTAACCGGGCGAACTTTAGTAAGCAATGATATTTTTATGTCAAAGGGAAAGCCTCTATTTTTTAACTATTTTGAAAAACAGATACGGATAAAATAGATGTAATGAGTGCTGGCAAATAAGTATATTGTCTTAGTCAATCCTGTTGGACTAATTTAAAAACCTTCAGGCATAAAAAAAGCCGTTAAATATTAACAGCTTTTTTCATTTTTAATGTGGCGGTGAGATAGAGATTTGAACTCTAGAAGGGCTACAAACCCTTGCCGGTTTTCAAGACCGGTGCTTTCGACCACTCAGCCATCTCACCTGTGACTATTAAATAGATAAAAAGATCTCTCTCTTTTCTATCTTTAAACTTTGTAAAACAAAAACCGCTAATGCTATTAGCCATTTCTTTTAATGTGGCGGTGAGATAGAGATTTGAACTCTAGAAGGACTACAAATCCTTGCTGGTTTTCAAGACCAGTGCTTTCGACCACTCAGCCATCTCACCTGAAGTTAACAAATAAGCTTGTAAAACAATGCTTGCTTGATAACGAGGCGGATATTAAAGTCTCTCTAGTACGTTGTAAAGCAATATTTTAGTATTTATGCCTACTTTAGGTTTGTTTGCTAAAAAAATAGCCAGCTTGCCTTGTTTTCAAACAATCTAAATAAATAAAATAGGATTATACAATGACAGTAGACATGACCTGCCGTTGCCCTTGGTTAGATATCACTAAAATAGACTATGTTAGCTATCATGATAAGGAGTGGGGTGTGCCCGTTCTCGAAGATAATAAAATGTTTGAGTACTTAGTACTTGAGTCAGCTCAAGCAGGTTTAAGTTGGTATACTATATTAAAAAGACGTAAAGGTTATAAAAAGGCGTTCGCGAACTTTGATGTAGCTAAAGTCGCACAGTATACTTTAGCTGATGAAGAGCGCTTGCTACTTGACGCTAGTATTATCCGTCATAAAGGTAAAATTGCCGCAACAGTTAATAATGCTAAGTGCTTTATGGCAATACAAGAGGAGTTTGGTAGCTTTATTAAGTATGTTTGGGCATTTGTGGATAACAAAGTACAAGTCAGTAATATAAATGATCTGGGTGACTATGTGGCTACCTCCACTATTTCAGATGTATTAAGTAAAAACTTGAAAAAAAGAGGCTTTAAGTTTCTTGGCTCAACCACTGTATATGCTTATCTACAAGCCTCGGGTTTGATCAACGATCATAGTAATAGCTGTAAAAGAAAACAAGCTATTATAAACAGTTACCAATCTTTGGGCTTAGAATGGCTTCAATGTTAACTAATAGCCATTCAATGTTCACTTTATTGGTTTAATGAAGAAACCTTTTTAATTGCTTGTTACAAAATAAAACAATTAATTGCCACTTTTAGACAAAGCAAAGCGTAGTATTTTTAAAATCACCATGCCATAATATGTCATAAGGCACTTAATTAGTATAAGTCAGTTATTTAGTTATATTAATAATATAAAACTTGAACTTATCTAAAATAACCTTATCTTAGTTATAACAAGTAAATAGAATTAAATTCTTAAGGAAGTTTTATGCAATCTAATATGGGTTTTCAAACGGCGACTAAAAGTTCGGCGATAGAAATTAATAAAGTATTAAAAAATACTTATATGCTGTTATCAATGACACTTGCATTTAGTGCCGTTACCGCAGGCATTTCAATGGCAATGAACCTACCACACGGTGCTGCGCTTATTATGATGTTAGTCGCGTTTGGTTTAATGTTTGTCGTGAACAAAAAAGCTGATTCTGCTAGTGGTGTTTATTGGATTTTTGCTTTTACCGGTTTAATGGGTGCATCATTAGGCCCTATGCTTAGTGCATACGCTGCAATGCCCGGTGGACCAGCGATGATAATGCAAGCGCTTGGTGGCACTGCATTAATATTTTTCGCACTTTCAGGTTATGCGTTAACCAGTAAAAAAGACTTCTCATTTATGGGTGGCTTTTTAATGGTTGGTTTAATTGTTGTATTAGTAGCAATGGTTGCTAATTTCTTCTTCGCAATCCCTGCCCTTTCACTAGCTATTAGTGCTGCAGTTATCATGATTATGTCTGGTTTAATTTTGTATGATACAAGCCGTATAATTAATGGTGGTGAACGTAACTACATTCGTGCCACGGTTTCTTTATACTTAAACATCTACAATATCTTTGTACATTTATTGAGTTTATTAGGTGTACTTGGCAACGATGATTAGTAAACCTTAAATATTTACGTAAAAAAACGTTATAATGTTTTATAATAAAAGCCTCGCAATTGCGGGGCTTTTTTTGAGCTGTTTTACTCTTTATGATCTTTGTTTCCTTTATAATTTGGATGTGTTGTGAAAACTCTTGCTGTAGTAGTAACTACTCCCCCTTATAGCCATTTAACCATCACAGCATTAACGTATGTTGAGGCGGCCTTAGTCGCTGGCATTAATGTTATTGGTGTTTTTTTTTATCAAGATGGTGCAATGCATGCGAATAAAGATATTAGTATTGCCAGTGATGAATACCAAGCAATAGCGCACTGGCAACGATTACAACAACAATATCAGTTACCATTACATATCTGTATTACTGCTGCTGAAAAGCGCGGTATAACATGTGACTCAATAGATAGCGAACAAGTAAACAAAGCTTTTACCGTCTCTGGGTTAGGTGAGTTGGTTGAGTTAACAACAAAAGCTTCTCGCTTGGTACAGTTTTAATGACGACAATAGAGCAACAAACACTCGCTAGTTTACCTAAAGGATTTGGCTTAGCCATTATCAATAGTAAAGCGCCTTTTAGCAGTAATGACGGTAAAGATGCCCTTGATGTTGCCTTAATGTTTGGTTCCTTTGAACAAAAGGTATCACTATTTTTTCAAGGTGACGGTGTTTATCAATTAATTGCTAATCAGGATGGTCGTCTAGTCTCAATTAAAGATTATTTAAAAACATTTTCTGCTTTTGAATTCTACGATATTGAAGACATCTATGTTTGCCAACAGTCCTTAGTTAATCGTCAGCTTAATGAGACATTTCATATTAATGATGTGCAAGTATTAACAAGTATTGAGTTTAGTAAAGCACTTAATCGCCATCAACATGTACTTCGGTTTTAATACCTTCAGGTACTCATATTTAGGGTATTGGTAATTCATACTTTATATTCAAAGCTGTTTATTCAAGGAAACAACATGAGCACTTTACATTTAGTAAGGCAATCTGCTTTTGCTACCAATGATTTCACACAGTGTTTAAGTGTGTTGGATCATCAAGATACTGTCGTATTGATGGATGATGGTTGTTATAACCTCAAACACTCATTGATGGATAGTTTACTCAAGCGAGTAGATGGTACGATTAATATTAATATTATTTCAAGCCACGCACAGGCAAGAGCTATTGAAACGATGGCAAAAGTTAGTCATATAGACATGGCTGATGTTGTTGCATTAACCTTTAACCATAATAAAGTAATCACATGGCAATAGTTTTATCGTATGAGAACAATATAATTGCTACAGATAAACAAGGTTACTTACTTAACCATCTTGTGTGGCAAGAAAAATTAGCTTTAGTTATGGCAAAAAATGATAAATTTGAACTAACAGAAGCTCATTGGGAAGTTATTAATTTTGTTAGGCAGTTTTACTTAACCTATAATACTTCTCCGGCTATCCGTGCTTTGACTAAAGCAATGAAAACCGAATTTGGTGAAGCAAAGGCCAGCAGCCGTTATTTATATAAGTTATTTCCTGAAGGGCCAGCAAAACAAGCGACAAAGTATGCCGGCTTACCAAAACCAGCTCGCTGTATTTAAAACACTAAAAACTTTCAAATTATTGATAAATAAAAACTATTAAACCTTTATGTTGATTTCAAAGCCAATATTACCTGAAGGTGCAGGTAAGTTAATAACATTTGCTGCTTGGATAAGCTGTAAAGCCATTTTTCCTTCTAATTCTTGTTGGCTTTTAGCTACTGCTGCGGTGAGAAATTCTTCGCCTGAACTTGCTTTCGCTGCAACTGAACCATTTTGACCTACGCTGATAGACATAAACTCTACTCTTCGTTGAATACCAATATAAATATATCTGCAAGACTGTTCATAACTTAAGCCCTAAAGATAAAAAACATCAATTAACTAAAGTTTACATACTATACAGCCTAGCCACTAAAACTAAAAAGCGCATATTATTAAATAATATACACTTTTAGAAACATAAATAATCAAACTTATCTATGTGGTAAGCTCGGCACGGTAATACCAGCCATTTCAAGCATCACTTGAACAACTTGACAGCTATAACCAAACTCGTTGTCATACCAAACGTATAATACAGCGCGATCACCATCAACAATAGTCGCTTGTGAATCAACAACACCTGCATAACGAGAGCCAACTAAATCCGTAGATACTATTTCGTCTGAAGCCGTATAATCAATTTGATTTTGTAATGGTGAGTTTAATGAAATATTACGTAAGTAATCATTCAACGCTGTTTTGTCAGTCGCTTTCTTTAAGTTTAAGTTCATTATAGCCATTGAAACATTAGGCGTTGGAACACGAATCGCGTTACCTGTTAGTAAACCTTTAAGCTCAGGTAATGCTTTAGCTACTGCTTTTGCAGCACCAGTAGTACTGATAACCATATTTAAAGGTGCGCTGCGCCCCCGACGAGGTGCAGGATGATAGTTATCAATTAAGTTTTGATCGTTAGTATATGAATGTATAGTTTCAACATGACCATTACGAATACCATATTCATCATTAAGCGCTTTTAATACGGGTGTAATCGCATTGGTTGTACAACTAGCGGCAGAAATAATTTTATCTGACGCTAAAATCATTTCATGATTAACACCATAGACGATATTTTTGATATCACCTTTAGCAGGTGCAGTAAGTAATACTTTAGCTACACCTTTTGATTGTAAATGTTGACCTAAACCGTCTTCGTCAGTCCAGATACCAGTATTATCGACAACTAATGCGTTGCTGATACCATGCTCTGTGTAATCAACTTCTGCTGGTGATTTTGCATAAATAACTTTAATAAAAGCACCATTAGCTTTAATTACGTTATTTTCTTTATCAATAGTAATACTGCCATTAAAAGCACCATGTACTGAGTCACGACGCAATAAACTTGCGCGTTTCTCTAAATCATCACCACCTTTACTTGGGCGTAAAACGATAGCACGAAGATTTAGTTTAGCATTTGGACCTGCGCGTTCTATTAATAAACGCGCTAAAAGACGACCTATTCGACCAAAACCATAAAGAACAACGTCTTGGCTTTTTTGATCTGAATTTTCACGACTTTCTGCTGATAATTCTTTATCTAAATATTGTTCAATAGAGAGATCATTGGCTTGACCGAGGTATAAATAGCTATAAGCTAACTTACCTACATCAATACGTGCAGGTGCTAAATCCATTTTGTTGATTGCTTCGACAAAGGGGAAACTTTCACGTAAACGCAATTTACTTTCTTCATGAAGAGCAACTGATTTATGTGCTTTAATAATATCAATAGAAGATGCATTTAATAGTGGACGACCGTACACTAAAATTTCAATGCCTTTGTTGCGAAAAAGCTGTCCAATAATTGGTTGCATGTTTTCAGCGAACGTTTGACGTTCTTGCCAGCTTGCTTGATACGTTTCCTCAAGATGAGAAGTCATTACTTAAACCTTTTATTTCAGTCAATTAAACAGTAGGCTACAATCATAAAGTACTAAATACGATAATAGCTAATTAAGAGTGCATTTACTCACGCATTGTAATTGACTATGAAACATTTCTCTATAGGTTACAAAAAACTTTTTGGTATTTTTATGATTATTTTTAGACAAATAAAACAGCAAAAACTATTTCGTACAGTTAAGCTGACTGCCGTATTATTAGTGTTGCTCCTCAATGGTTGCGATAACAAAGTTAACTTAAAGAAACTTTGTAATGAAAATACTGAGATATGTAATGAATTTGGTAAGGATAGTTGGTGTAAAACTGAACGGATAGACGTTGTACTAAATCGAATCAAAGTAAAAAACAACAATCTTGATGTTGATAAATATAAATTACTTATTGCTTATGAAGGTTACATAAAATGTATGTCACTCGCTTCTCAGATACAACATAAAAAATTTAAAGAAAAAACAACTCTTAGAAAAGATAATTTGTTAAAGGCTGCAGCCCAGCTATCACAGTTAATAGAGCAAAGTGCTAACTCTAAGCACCCTCACCTACTTTATTATTACTGGTCAAGAGAGTCCAGCGACTCAGCTTTAAAGGAGTTTCTCCAGTTAGAAGGTGATCCCATTCTCGAAAACTCAACCGCACAATATCATTTGGCAACATATTACATAAAACGAGACAGTAATAAGACCTTGGGGTTGTTATATCGCTCGTTAGAACTACATCAACCAGGTACTGAACTCTCTCCTGAAATATTACAATCACTAGTAACAATATTTACTAAGATAAAAAAATATAAGCAGGCTTATATCTGGTTACGCACTTATCAGCTATTACAAGATGAACCCAATGAGATGATCGAGACTAGCCTTAATAGTTATCAGCAAGAGAACGCATTAGATACGGACTTTTTAGATAAAGTCGCTAGCAGTACACTAGCTAAAATTAAAGCAGGCCAATTTACTAGTCCTAGTTTCTAGCTTGAAAAAGCGCATGATAGGAAATGAATAATTATTAGTCGTAATGCTTTACTAAATAAGGTGAGTTGACTCTGGCTGGAATTTTAAACTAAGTGAATCAACACAAAAGTCTTCATATGCGGGTTTGAGTTCATCATCAAAAAATGACCAAGGTAAGAGTAATAGGTATCTCATTGTGCTTCTATGAGCTAAATTAGATATAAATCGTCCAATTTGTCGGCAACTTGAGTTTCAATCGAGGCAAAAAATTTAGCCAACTAAAGTCAGTATTGAATTTTCTCTCACTACTGAAAAAAGTTGTTCACAATAGACACAATGATATAATCTCTGCTACTAATGATCATTATAAATGCCACTAAAAGACTCTTCAGTTGCTGCTAAACGATATACTTTATAAGCTACATCGATTAACTTGTCTTTATAATGACCTTTATCTTTCATAGCTTTAGCCACTAACTATCGACAAGAATAGTTTTTCTCTCATTAGTTGACCATTCTACATGGTATTTTTTACCTGAAGCTTTATCAATGCGCTCGAAAGTATGGGCACCAAAATAATCTCTTTGACCTTGCAATAAATTAGCAGGCAATGTTTCACTGCGTATTGAATCATAATAAGCAAGTGAAGAAGACAACGCGCCTATTGGTACACCTTGCATTGTTGCGTAACAAATAGCTTTGCGCCAGTTTTGTTGACGACTATTAAGTTCTTTGACAAAGAAATCATCAAGTAATAAGTTTTCTAAATCTTCATTACGTTCATAAGCCTGGGCTATTGATTGTAAGAAGGCAGCTCGAATGATACAGCCTGCGCGCCAAATTTTAGCAATACTAGCAAAATTTAACGTCCAACCATGTTCTTTAGCCGCAAGTTTCATTAACTGAAAACCTTGCGCGTAAGCACAAATTTTAGCGCAATACATGGCATCATGTAATTGCTCAACAACTTGCTGCTTCTCTTCTTTTGACACAATTACCTGCTGCGGGCTACCAAATAATGATGAAGCCTGAGTTCTTAGCTCTTTAAATGAAGAAATAGAGCGAGCATAAACCGCTTGTGCAATGGTTGGTGCTGGACAACCCACCTCTAAACTGCTCATTGCAGTCCAAAGTCCGGTACCTTTTTGCCCTGCTTTATCTAAAATCAAATCAACAAGTGGTGTATTGGTATCCGATGATTTATGACGTAATACTTCAACTGAGATTTCCATTAAATAACTATCTAACGGACCATTATTCCATTCTGCAAAAATGTCTGCTATTTCATCACAGTTTAAGTTCAAACCTGATTTTAAAACATGATAGGCTTCACAGATAATTTGCATATCCGCATACTCAATACCGTTATGAACCATTTTTACATAATGACCCGCTCCAGCTGGACCAATATAAGTAGCGCAAGGTTCACCATCAGTAATAACTTGTCCTGGCTGTGTCCGCTCTATTGGTTTACCCGTAGTTGTATCGACTTTAGCAGCAATAGCTTCCCAAATAGGTTTAACTCTGTCCCAAGCATAAGGAGAGCCACTTGGCATTAATGAAGGGCCAAAACGGGCACCAACTTCTCCTCCAGAAACAGCAGAGGAAAACAATAAAAAGTTACTTTGATATTTCTTTTCTCTAGCGACTGTATCAATCCACAGGCTGTTACCTGTATCAATTATAATATCATCTGGCAGAATACCTGCATCAATAAGGTTTTCGCAAATTTGGTCAACAGGAGCACCCGCAGGGACACTTAATACAATGAGGTGTGGTGCTTTAAGTTGCGATAATAATTCAGTACAAGATGAACAGCCATAAACACGTGGAGTATTGGTAGTGTTTTCCACCTCATCTTGTGAAATAACTGCTTGAACTTTTTCATTACTTAAATCAAAAGCTGCAATATTATAGCCATTATCAGCTAAGTTGAGTACCAAATTTTTACCCATAACACCTAGGCCAATAAAGCCAATGTCACACAATATTTTATTTTGTGTCATAAATATTTATCCTATGTCAGATAAGAACAATAGTCTCAGTCAGTCGACTATTATTGATAATTTCGCGCATTCTACCATGCTATTTATAAAGTATTATACAAAATGCAAAAAAAATTATACTAGAAGTATAAAGTTTAGTAATTAAGTCAAAATAAAACATAAATAATGAAATCTTTAGTCATAAAAGGTATCTTTAGCTTGTATTAATCTCAAAATGGTGTAATTTTACTACATAATGAGTTTAAGAGGTTCACCATGAAAATTAGAATTGGTATAAATGGTTTTGGCCGTATTGGCCGTTTTGTATTTAGAGCTGCTGCTGCACGTGATGATATTGAAGTTGTTGGTATCAACGATTTAATGGATATTGAATACATGGCTTATATGTTGAAGTATGATTCAACACATGGTCGATTTAATGGTACTGTTGATGTTGTAGATGGTCAATTAGTAGTAAATGGTAATACTGTGCGTGTTACTGCAGAGCGTAATCCTGAAGATCTAAAATGGAATGATATCGACGTAGACGTTGTTGTTGAGTCTACCGGTTTGTTCCTCACAGATGAAACTGCCCGTAGACATATTACTGCTGGTGCTAAACAAGTTGTCTTAAGTGCACCTTCAAAAGATGATACACCGATGTTTGTTTGTGGTGTTAATTTAACTGAATATGAAGGCCAAGATATAGTTTCAAATGCATCATGTACTACTAACTGTTTAGCGCCTATTGCGAAAGTATTAAATGACAATTGGGGTATTCAAGATGGTCTAATGACTACAGTACATGCTATGACTGCTACTCAGAAAACGGTTGATAGCCCATCTGCTAAAGACTGGCGCGGTGGCCGTGGTGCAGGTCAGAACATAATACCTTCATCAACTGGCGCAGCTAAAGCCGTAGGTAAAGTTATTCCAGAGTTAAACGGTAAGTTAACCGGTATGGCATTTCGTGTCCCAACTCCTGATGTTTCAGTTGTTGATTTAACCGTTAACTTGAAAAAACCAGCAACTTACGCTGAGATTTGTCAAGCGATGAGTGCTGCCGCTGAAGGCGAGCTAAATGGTATTTTAGGTTACACTGAAGATGCTGTTGTTTCTAATGACTTCGTTGGTGAAACTTGTACTTCGGTATTTGATGCGACAGCTGGTATTGCGTTAACTGATACTTTCGTTAAAGTTGTTTCTTGGTATGATAATGAAATTGGTTATTCAAACAAGGTATTAGATCTTGTTGCTTTCATCAACCAATATAAAAAGTAGATATATATTATCTGCTACAGTTAAATAATAAATTATTATAAAAACAATAAAACTAGGTCAATGACCTAAATGCCGTTCACTTAAGGTGAGCGGCATTTTTATTTCTAGCATATCGTTTTGGTCTAAATTTAACTTATCGAGGAAATTTTATTACTAGCCAGGGCGATAAAATAAGGCTTTCGCCATATTACAAAAATCCTTTAATTGTATAGCTACTGCTCTAAGTATAACGTACGGCAAAGCAACAGGTAGTCACCTTAAGTGTGCTAATATCTCATTAAAACTTAGCTGATCAGGTAAATAATTTCCTTTTAACGTCCGACATATTTTTATCATTTGAGAATGGAACATATTATAGCTTAGCAATATTCCCCATAATTCTTGTTTCATTAACTCTCCTAACCGACTCCTGAGTGTTAATTGGTTGGCGAGCATATCTTGCTTTTACTCTCGATAACTAAGCTCTATTTCCTAGCGATACCCGTATAAATCCGCTATATCACGCGATGGAAAATACATTAGGTCAACTATTGAGGTAAGTATATCGTATTGTTTCCCTTTGATTTCATATGAAAATAAGCGTACAACGATTGTATCAGGTAAGGTAGACCATAGCTTTGTAATATGAGGGTTACTGGATAATCGTACCAACTTGTCATTACGTCCAAGCTTAGGGATTTCTTCATACTGCACATTATTTTAGTAGAATAAGCCAGTGGTCCTCTGTCCCTGTTAATTACCATTGGTGTAGCAATCCAAGCGAATGAAGCTTTGTCGAATACTGTCCAGCTATTGTCAGGTGAAATATCGATGAGCTTTTCTACCAAGATCATTTCATTTACCGCGTAATCATCAAAGGCACTGGCGGTAATAAGGTCTTGGCACACCATGCGTACTTGAAGAGACTGTGTTTTTTGGGTACAGTCGTGCTTCATTATTAGCATCACAGTCAGGGGCTCTCTAAACAAAACTATCGACACTCAATATGATAAGGCTGGTTGATTTTGTAGTAAGTTGGCTTGCTCAAACCTCTATGCTTGAATACATTGAAATAAGACTTTCATTACCACTTTACCTAAATTTTTCTACCTTGTGTTAAAGCAATTGACACAATAAAAGCTTTACCTGTTTGGTCAACAATATAGAGTTGGTGAACAATATCAGCCATTGATTTGTCTTTGTAGATAGCCATATCGACAAGTAACGACACTATCGATTCTAAGGTTAACTTACCTTTTCTAAAAGTCACCATATCCATTAACGCATGGGCTTTATGGATAAGCTCTAGCGATAAAAGGTTGGCAAGTGTTTCAACTTGATTAGATTTCCATTTATTAAGATATATAGTACTTGCGATACTTATATAAAATAAAGGCGTCTAAGTAAACTTAGAAGCCTTTATTTAGGTTCTACCGATTATTCAACCCATTTTTTTTAGCTTAAATGTTCTGTATTAATATTTAAGAATACTTTATTTAAGCAGCAGATAAGACTGTAATTAACATTAGATTGCTTACAAATATAAGAATAGCCGTATCAGACTAGTGTCGATAAGCAATAAAAAAAGAGTAACTTTCGTTACCCTTTTAAAAGTTTACTTTCAAGCTTACTTGAGTAAGCTATTTACCCTTACTGAGGTGTAGCTTTCAAGTTAAGCGTTATACCTGATGCTGCTGAATAACCGTAAATATCAACATACCAAAGACCTTTAGCTGGGTTGGTAAAGTTACAGGTCTCATTGTTACCATTTTTATAAGGACGACAGTCATAAATAGACGTTGTTGATTGCTTACCTTGCGTTACATATAAATCTGCATCACCACTACCGCCTGATAAAGTAACTGACAAGTCAGCATAACCCTCAGCTAAATCAAGTGTATAACGAGTCCAAGATCTTCTAGCAACCATTACGTTATTTACAGTACTATCAATTGGATTAACAGCACCACCACCGCCATTACTAGACTCTGTATAGCTACCCGTTAAAGTAACATCTGAAAAATCACTATAAGCTTTAAGTCTTACGTAATAAATGCCACCTTCTTGTGTGCTTGCACATGATTCAACATTACCTGCTTTGTATGGACGACAATCGTAAACACCGTCAGTTGGCTCAGCGCCAAACTTAACATACAGATCAGCATCACCACTACCACCTGTAGTAGCAATATTAATATCCGTTGCGCCAGCAGGAACTTCCATAGTAAAAACTAAGTCATTACCTGTAGAAGCAGTTAAATCAGATTTTAAGACTCCATTTTTAAGCACTGTATCATCTGGTGTTGTACCATCGCCACCTGAGCCACTTCCGTCACAACCATTAGTAGTTATGTAATTAATCGCATCTTTAGTTTGCGCTAAGCCGTGACCAAATTTAACATCGCGGCCTGGTGCACCAAGATCTTGTGCACTTACGTTAAGTACGTTACGGATCTCGACGTTAGTACAGGTTGGATGATGGCTCCACACAAGCGCGGCAACACCGGCTACATGAGGTGATGCCATTGAAGTTCCACTCATTTTACCATAGTTACCCGCGCCAATATTTACCGTAGCACTTAAACCGATATTAGCTAACATGGTGGCGCCATCAGTATCAGATACAGTTACACTAGGAATACTGGTTACGTTAGTATCACCTAAAGTACCACCAAAACTGCCCGCGACATTATTATAAAGAATAGCGCCAACACCACCGCTGTCTTGACAAGCTTTCACTTTATCATAGAAGGAAATATTCCCACGTTCGATTAAACAAACATTGCCACTAGCACCTGAATCTATAGCTTCACCGGTAGCAAAATTATACAATAAGCCCGTTGCACTACCTTGGTTTTCCATCGCATTCGCAGTGTAACTAAGACCAGAAACGGATACTTCAACTACTGAGCCTAATCCCTCAGGATAAGTAGAATAAACATCAACACCTGGGCCTGATATTTCAACTTGACTATTTTTTTGTGAAAAATCAGCTAATACCTTATCGATATCAATAGCAGCTACTGACATTACTGAATCATATGATGCTGGGAAGCTTTCTATATCTGTGGTATTAGTTACCACTCCATCGTTACCGGCTGCAGCAATCAGTAATATACCGGCATCATAAGCGGCTTGAATACCATTTTTCTCACTAGTACTTGAACCAGTACCACCTAAACTCATATTAATAACATCGGAGCCATTACTTACACACTTGTTAATAGCACTTACTAAATCAGAAGAATAGCCCCATCCAGCTTGATTAAATACTTTCACAATATGTAAATTAGGATCAGTACCAATAACGCCTCGAACACCAATACCATTATTTAGCGCTGCAATAGTACCCGCAACGTGAGTACCGTGTGGTCCACCTTGATCAAACCAATTTCCAGTTCCGCTATCACTAGTACCATTGATAGTACCACCTTGTGCGCCCATATCTTCGTGGGGTAAGTCTAAACCTGAATCAATGATACAAACTTTCTTACCACCAGAATTAGCTGATGCAACACTGTCATCAACTTGGTCGGCCTGAACCATACCAATACCATAAGGTACGCTTTGTGCCATAAAGCGACGCTGTAAATCTTCTTCTACGTATTCAACGTTTTCATCGGTTATTAGACTCATTGCATCTACTTCCGATAATTCCGCACTGATCATATTCATTTCTGGATATTCAGCTTTATTTTTAGTACCTAGACTCTTTAACTTCCTTCTCACTGCTGCAAGACGAAGATTAGCCTGAGGGCTAGAAAAATTACTGATACTTGGAACATTACTCATCAGCGCCTGACTATTACCTGCTTGCTTGTATTTAACAATAAAGCGTTTTGGTAAAGTAGAACTCTCAACGGAAGACAATAAGTTATCTGTATTTTGTACACCTACTGGTTGCGCTGCATAAAGTGCCGTTGAGATAGAAAGTGACAAAACACTTACTGTTGTTATTATTGTGGTCTTATTGATCAGTAATTTGAATCGTTTATTATTTGACATATTTTTTCCTAGTCGTTAATTATTATTATTTATTTTAATTTTCATCAAAGCAATTCCAACATAGCACTAAAATCGTATTTATTACAATTTTGTCACATAATATTTACAATAGAAATTGTTAAACAAAGTTTACAGACGAATTTGTCACATAAAATTTACAAACGAGTATCAATAGTAGTGAAAATTCCCTCTAAAAATGTCATATTCAATAGATGATAAATTACTGGAACAATTAATGAGCCAATTTATAGGAGTTTTTGATAACGCTTTGCCTGATGAACTTTGTGACAAACTAATACAAGGTCATCAAAAAAGTGACAAAATAGTTAAAGGTAGTGTAGGTAGTGGAGTGAATACCGACTTAAAAGATAGTCATGATGTCACTATGGCCGACAAAGACTGGCAAGCCTCGCAACTTGAGCTTATCAATGCCAGCTACCCCCATGTAAAAGCTTATTTAACTGAGCATTATATGGCGTTAATTTCAGCATTAAATCCGACAGTAACAGACCCAGGAACAGGTTTGCCGGTATCAGTAACTAAAGAAAACTTTGACCGTTTAGGTACTGCTTATTTGGACCAACTGATTCAGTACGTTTTTTGTTATGACAATTTTACCGTTCAACAATATGAACAAGGCGTTGGTGGTTATCATTACTGGCACTCTGAAATTTATCCACAACTACCACATAATAAACCCTTACACAGAGTACTAGCCTTTTTATACTACTTAAATGATGTTGAAGAAGGTGGTGAAACTGAATTTCATTATCAGGGTATAAAGATGAAACCTAAAAAAGGCTCGTTAATTATTTTTCCTGCTGGTTTCACTCATACCCACAAAGGTCATATTCCTTTGTCTGATGAGAAATATGTAGTGACTTCATGGTTAATGTATAACAAGGCTGAGCAGTTATATGGCAAGAAATAGCATTACTTTGCTCATTTATTTACTCATTTTAGCCTACTTTAATTCAACGTTAGTAGACAAGCTTTAGCAAATAATCAACTATACATCACTAAAAACTATCTGATTTTAACTAAAGTTCTAGGATATTTATGGAAATTAGCTAGCGAGTTTTAGCCGTAACGTAACCGTATTAATTTCAGCACATAAATATTAATTCTAACAGGACTAATCATACACCAAAATTTGAAATACTAGCGTCTGAACTCCCCCTGCGTATATAATTGAAATAATAATAGTCGTTGAAATTTACAATTATCTGTAAAATAATTTTAAGGTATATTCCGTGTCTGAGTATTTTAGTAAAAAACCTAAAAAAGCTGGTGGCCTTTCGTCATTAACTTCAACCTTAAAGCACATAATCCAAAGCCAACAACCACAAAATAATATCAAAAATTTATTAAAGGCAAATAAAGACAAAGGTTTTGATTGTCCAGGTTGTGCTTGGGGTGATGAAAAAGAAGAGTTACTACAGTTTTGTGAAAATGGCGCCAAAGCCATTGCTTGGGAATCAACCAGTAAAAAAGTAGGTGGCAATTTTTTTGCGCAGCACAGTGTTAGCCAATTACAAAAACAAAGTGATTATTGGTTAGAGTATCAAGGCCGGTTAATTGAGCCGATGAAATACAATAAAAAAACCGACCATTATGAACCTATTCAATGGCAAGACGCCTATCAATTAATAGGCGATAAACTCAAAAGCTTAACTTCTCCAGACGAAGCAGAATTTTATACATCTGGTCGCGCTAGTAATGAAGCCTCGTTTCTTTATCAGCTATTTGGCCGACTCTACGGTACTAATAACTTTCCTGACTGCTCAAACATGTGTCACGAAGCAAGTGGCGTTGCATTAAATGAGTCAATTGGTATAGGTAAAGGTACGGTAATATTAGATGATTTTAATCACGCTGATGCGATATTTGTTTTTGGACAAAATCCAGGAACTAATCACCCTAGGATGATGAATGCCCTGCGTAAAGCCACACGAAATGGTTGTAAAGTAGTGAGCTTCAACAATTTAAAGGAAGTTGCACTCGAACGTTTTGCCAGCCCGCAAGATCCGATAGAACTCCTTACTAACAAAGCAACAACTATCAGTCATGCTTATTTCACTCCTAAATTAGGCGGTGATATGGCAGCCATTCGTGGCATGGTAAAGATTATATTCTCGCGTAACGAAGAGCAGATAAAAAATTGTCAGCCTGCGATAATCGACAATGACTTTATCAAACAACATTGCCAGCAATTTGAGCAATATCAACAAGTAGTTAATGACACTACATGGAAAAAAATCGAACAACAATCAGGGTTATCGTTTGAGCAATTGTCGCAAGCAACTGATGTATTTTTAAATGCCGACAAAGTAATTTGTACCTGGGCAATGGGTATCACTCAACATAAACATTCAGTCGCTACCATTCAAGAAATTGTTAATTTACAGTTGTTGTCTGGCAATATTGGTAAAAAAGGTGCTGGCTTGTGTCCTGTTCGTGGTCATTCAAATGTGCAAGGTAATCGTACTATGGGTATCAATGAAAAACCTACGGCTGGTTTTATTGATAAACTGTCGCTAGCCGTTGATACTCTTCTGCCTAAAGAAAAAGGTCATAACGTTTATTATGCGTTAAATGCTTTGTTAGAGAAAACTAGCAAGGTACTGATTTGTTTAGGCGGTAATATCGCGCAAGCCGCGCCAGATACAACACAAACCCATCAAGCATTAAAAAATACCGAATTAAATGTACAAATAAGTACTAAGCTCAACCGTAGTCATTTATGTATTGGTCAAGACGCCCTTATACTTCCCTGTTTAGGCCGTACTGAAATAGATAACCAAGATACTGGTGAACAGTTTATTACCGTCGAAGATACTTTTAGCATGGTGCATGCATCGCAAGGCAGCGTAGTTCCTCTTGGAACGTTATTACGCTCTGAAACCGCCATTGTTACAGACATCGCTGATGCAACGCTGAAAAACTCCACTGTTAAATGGCAACAGTTAAAAGGAAATTATGACCTAATTCGTGATTTGATCGAACAAAGTATTTTAGGGTTTACCAATTTTAATCAACAGCTTGAACAACCAGGTGGTTTTTATCTCGGTAATAGTGCGGCACAACTTAAATGGAATAATCAGCAAGGAAAAGCGTTGTTTTCTGACCATGGTCTACCTACTAGTATTATCAACATAGCTGAAGATAAACTAAACGATCTTCACAACAAGAATCAGCCACTTTATACATTGCAATCACTACGTTCTCACGATCAATACAATACCACTATCTATGGCATGAACGATAGATACCGCGGTATTAGTAATGCGAGAAACGTGCTGTTTATTAATAAAAAAGACGCTTTGAAACAAGGCTTTAAAAATGAAGACTATGTCGACATCACGTCTATTTGGTCTGATAACAAAAATCGAACAGTAAATAACTTTATACTCTGCTTTTATGATATTCCAAGAAGTAATCTAGCGGCGTATTACCCAGAAACTAATCCTCTGGTACCACTAGATAGCTATGGTGATCGCTCTTATACACCAACCTCTAAATCGGTCGCGGTAATTATCAGTAAAGCTAAAAATCCACCCTTGATTTAATATCTATTCAACGTTCTTATCCTAAGATAACTTATTCAATTGGTTGGGGGATATATCAAAAGATAATCAACGTTTCTTTTATTTATGGCTTAGTTCTTATTATTTAGTCTCATTAGTTAAGCGCCAATCACCATGGTAAACATTAAAGCCTTTATTACTTGCAAAGCCTATCAGGGTTAAGTCGAATTGCTTGGCCGCTTGTATTGCCAGATCAGAAGGGGCTCCAACGCCAACCAATATACTAATACCTGCCATAATAGTTTTCTGCACTATTTCAAAACTTATTCGACCACTAACGAGTAATATCCATAAAGGCGCTTTTTGGAGCGATTTATCTAAGGCTAGTAATGCACCAATAACTTTATCTACTGCGTTATGACGACCAATATCCTCATATAATTGCTGTATATTTAATTGTTGGTCAAATAATGCTGCGCCATGTACACCACCCGTTTGATCAAATAGGCCTTGCTCGTTCCGCATTTTACTGGACAACAATAGTATTGATTGCGCCATAAGTATATTTTTATGCTCAGGATAAGATAAATTTATATCAGTTTTTAACTGCAGTGTTTTTAATGATGTTGTGCCACAAAGGCCACAACTAGAGTAGCTCACCATATATCGATCTAATGAGGATAAGTCAGGGATAAAACCGTTAGTAAATTTTATTAACCATTCATTATATTTACCTTCACCAGTAACTTCTCCTGATTCTAATTTTATTGTTTCAACATCCTTAAGTTGTTTTATTACCCCTTCACTATGCAATAAGCCCATAATCAAAAAATAATCATGCCCAGGAGTACGCATGGTAATAGTGAAGACTTTTCTTTTTACTTTACCCTGCTCTAACCAAGATAAAGTGATCTGCAAAGGTTGTTCAACAATAATACTATCTTTACTTGTTTTTCTTGTCAGTATGAGCTGTTTTTTTGTTGTTACTTCATCTACAGCCTCGTTTAACGCATCGTCTATTTCTTCAGTGATAAACGTATAACTAACCTTATTGATAGTTTTTGTGGAGTATTTAGTCATTTTAGTATTTTGCATATAAAATTTAAACGAATTTAATAGTGCTTGAAAGGGGGAAAGTTTAACGTCTTACTTTCAAACTGGGAAGTAATAGTTACTGTCTAATAAGCCATTAATTAAAAAGTTATCTAGCTTTTATTAGTATGTCCTGATACGAAAATATCGCCTGCAGTTGATGTTGCTGATAAAATCAGAGAATCGATACTGAATAATGCTGGGCCAAATAATATTAAAATAGCCTATAGTTTTTATGTTGCACAAAGGCACAATGAGGACCTTGATAGTTTAATTTCTCGTGCAAATATGGCGTTATATAAAGCAAGAAATACCAGTAGTAATAGCACAGCCGCCGCTTAATTTTTAATATCAAATCCATACTTAACTCATACTACTAACTTGGGGGTTAGTCATATAATAAATACGGTTGTCGCTTTTGCTTAAACTTAGTAATACCCGCTCGCCAACTTAATTTAATTTGCTCTTCACTTTGCCCTTCAATAATAGCTTTTCTTAATTTATCTGTACCTGCTAATTTATCCATAAATTGTGGGCTATTAAAAAAGGTTACCTTTTGCTCTGCAAATGCTTTATACCAGTGCAAAATAAAACGTAAATTTAATCCTTGACTATCAACTAGACGAAGGTCCTCACCCTGCAACATTATATTCATAAATTTAGGTTTACTCGCAGCACCAGGGGTCGAAATTGGTGTAAAGCTAAAGTCTCCAATAGTTATATTATCATGACCGATCACCTGAAATGGAAAAGCAGTTCCCCGTCCTATACTTACTGGTGTTGCTTCAAAAAATGCTAATGATGGGTATAAATAAATTGAACGTGTATTAGGTAAATTAGGGCTTGGTTTTATTGGTAAAACATACGCTAAATATCGTTGATAATTTTTTACTCTAACAACGCTGAGAGCCAGTTCTTTTTCAGTTGTTAACCAGCCTTCCCCTATAATCATTAATGCAAGCTCTCCGACAGTCATGCCGTGTAATAAAGGAATGGGATGCATGCCAACGAATGAACTAAATTCTTTTTCCAGTATAGGGCCATCAACAAAAGAGCCATTAGGGTTTGGTCTATCTAAAATAATGAATTCAACACCCGCATCAGCTGCGGCTTCCATCATATAATGCATAGTACTGATGTAAGTATAAAAGCGCACACCTACATCTTGAATATCAAAGACGATAACATCTAGCTCTTTCATGGTAGTTAAGGAGGGCTTACGGTTTTTACTATAGAGTGAAACAAGTGGAATACCCGTTTTAGTATCAACACTTGAATCAAATTTTTCACCCGCATCTCTGTTACCTCGAAAACCGTGCTCTGGCGAAAAAATCATTTTGATATCGATATTATTTTTTAATAATATATCTACTAAGTGTTCATCAAACACGTTTGAGGTTTGATTAACCACTAGCCCAATATTTTTTCCTTTTAGCTGGGGTAAGTATTTTTCAATTTGCTCCGCCCCCACAGTTATGTAGTTTTCGATACTAGCAGTAGCACCCGCAGACAAGCTAAAACTGTATATAGTAAAGGTAAAAAATAGGATTGTTGCTTTAACCAAAGTAGCTAACCTCATTGATATGACCTTAACAACCTTGTTGCTCAACAGCTTTTCGTAGAAAGCCTTTATTACTGCTTAACGCGGCTTCGGCTTGAGCACTGTCTAGGCCCGTTAAGACCATTAAACTGGCAAGTTTTGTTTGATTATTTGCTTGTTTCAACGATTTTTCTGCCGTGATAAAGTCACATTCTGTTGCTTGCATCACAATTCTAACAGCACGTGCGTATAATTTTTTATTACTGGCATTAACATCAATCATGAGATTTTGATAACTTTTACCACTGCGGATCATACTGGCAGTGCTGAGCATATTCAAAATAAGCTTTTGTGCGGTACCTGATTTCATACGCGTAGAACCAGTTAAGACTTCTGCTCCTACTATCGCACAGATATCAACATCACTGTTTTGTGCGTAAATATTGTTAGCACTACAGCTAATGCCAATAACTTTAGCTCCTTGCTCTTTAGCAAAGGCCATTGCAGACAAAACATAAGGTGTACGCCCACTGGCAGCTATACCCACTAAAACATCTTTACTCGATAAGTTGATTGCGTTCAAATCATTAATGGCTAACTGTTTATTGTCTTCTGCACCTTCAACCGCTTTATACATAGCGCCAGCGCCTCCAGCAAGAATACCGATAACTTGTTCACTCGACACACTAAAAGTAGGTGGGCATTCTACCGCATCGAGTACACCTAATCTGCCACTGGTACCTGCGCCAATATAAATAAGACGACCACCACGAGCAAAGGCATCGACGATGAAATCGACCCCTTGGGCTATTTCAGGTATTAGTTGACCTACTATGGCAGCGATAGTTTGATCTTCGGTATTAATTTTTTTTAGTACTCCTAATGAATCCAGTAAGTCTATATCTAGGGTATTAGGATTTTGTCCTTCGGTGGTGATGTTTTTTAGTTCATTAACTAAGTCTACTTGCGTATCCATTAAATTCTCTCGTTATAATTTACTAGCCTTTTTCTTAAACATAATTACAGCTAATTATGTTCGTCACTAATCATAAATATTACAATTAAGCTAAGGCGCATAATATTTATCATGGTACACTGATTACTGTTAATATATAAAGAAATTAGCGACTTTTACTTGTCCAATAATGTTTATTTCTCTGTCTTTATTTATCAAAAAATCATTTATTAGTAATTATCAGCCACAGATATGAATTATTCTTCTAGACTTACACAAGCAGTTATTGACTTAGATGCACTAGTTAAAAACTATCAGTATATCGATAATCTGGCGAGTAACAGTAATACTATTGCCGTCATTAAAGCAGACGCCTACGGCCATGATGCTGCTAAAGTAGCTCGTGCTTTAAGTGCATATGTTAATCTTTTTGCCGTTGGTTTTATTGATGAAGCCTTAGCTCTGCGAAGCGATGGCATTGATAATACCGTGCTTATTCTGGAAGGACCTTTTAAAGAAAGTGACTTTCAGATAGCGATTGAAAATAATTTTTCTCTCATGTTACACAGTGACTATCAAATTGAGTGGCTTAGCGCTATGAGTCCTGATTTTTCAGGTGATATATGGCTAAAAGTAGATACAGGAATGAACCGCTTAGGTTTTCATGTTGAACAAGTTGACGACATCATGTTGCAATTAACCGAGCAGCAAATAAAAAAATTAGTGTTGTGCTCACATTTTTCGACCGCTGAACAGCTCAATAGTACGAAACCTTTAGAGCAACTGGATAAATTAAAGAAGTTAGTTTCACAATACGATTGTAAATTTAGTATGGCTAACTCTGCTGGTATTTTAAATTGGCCTACGAGTCATGGCGATCATACCCGATTAGGTTTAGCTCTTTATGGTTTATCCCCCATTGGTGAAAGTCCATTAAGCCAACCACTGATTCCAGTGATGACCTTACAAGCAAATATTATTGCTATACATACCGTAAAAGCAGGTGAATATGTTGGTTATGGTGATATTTGGCAAGCTCAACGCGAAACTATTATAGCAACCGTTGCCATAGGATATGCTGATGGCTACCCTCGTAATGCTAAATCAGGTACACCCGTATTCATAAAAGGTGCTATTGCGCCACTGGTTGGTCGAGTTTCAATGGATATGGTCACTGTAGATATTACTGATTTAACTAACACGGATTTAGACAATAGTGATATTAGTAACATTATAATAGGAGATACTGTTGAATTGTGGGGTAAAAATATAAGTATTGATACCGTTGCTCAAAACAGCGATACCATTAATTATGAATTATTAACACGCGTATCAAAACGTGTTCCCAAAGTCATTGCGACTTAACTTACTGATACTTTTTTATTCGATACCAATATATTTATGAACTTGCACTGATAACCGCCAGTTATTAGCGATACATGTTGCTATTGCTAATTCAGTTGCTCGTTGCTTTTGACTAATCGGTTGTAAATATATTGGGGTATTTTCAATTTTATGTTTAGCTAATAGCGTTTTTAAATCATCAACATGTTGTTCTGTTGCAACCGGATGCTTTATTTCATTAGCTCGTAACATGGCGCTAGCTAACACCTCATAACCACCACGCATATTGATTTTAGGAGACACTGTTACCCAACATTTTTCCGTGGTGACAATTTCAAATGTACCTGATGTTTCAATTTGCATGCTATAACCTTCTTGCTCAAAGCTTTCACATAATGGCGTTAGATCAACCATACAAGGCTCACCGCCAGTAATAACAATATGTTTTGCTCGAAATTGTTTATCTTTCACTAACGCTAGAATATCTTCAGCAGTAAAATTAGACCATTGCACCGTTTCTTCTGTTTTATTAAACATAACGTCAGGACTAACTTGATCTTTAAGTTCAATATCCCAAGTATGCTTGGTATCACACCAAGAACACCCTACAGGGCAACCCTGTAATCTGATGAAAATTGATGGCTGGCCCGTGAAGGAACCCTCCCCTTGAATCGTTTCAAATAGCTCATTAATTTTATAGTTCATCGGTGTTATAGTTTTCTCTTCTGCATGATGGTTTATTTTATTCGGCGCGGTATTCACTTTCTGCTTTAGCCTATTACTTATTTCAAGTAAAATAATAGCTGTTTATTATTATACCTTAGATCAATTAAGAGAGCTTTCAAATGACTGAAAAAGTTGTTGTTATTTATTCTGGTGGCATGGATTCCTTTACTGTACTAAACCGTGCTCAAAAAGATGGAAAAGAAGTCTTTGCGTTATCCTTTGATTATGGTCAACGCCATGTAAAAGAGTTGGAGTGCGCGAGTACTGTGTGTACTGAACTTGATGTTAATCATAAAGTAATTGATATTTCTGCTATTAATCAGTTATTGGCGGGTTCTTCCCTAACAGATGATATTGATATTCCTGAAGGTCATTACGAAGCAGATAATATGAAGTCAACGATTGTACCTAATCGTAATATGATTTTACTTTCGCTAGCTGTTGCTTATGCGGTATCCGTTGGTGCTGATCAAGTTTACTACGGTGCGCATTCAGGCGACCACGCTATCTATCCAGATTGTCGACCTGAGTTCGTCGAAAAGATGAATGATGTTTGTAAAATTGCTAATTATGAAAGTGTTGAAATATTTAGTCCTTACTTAACGGTTAATAAAACAGCAATACTTGCTGATGGCATAGCGATGGGGCTAGATTACAGTAATACTTGGACATGTTATAATGGACGAGATAAAGCATGTGGTAAATGTGGTTCATGCCAAGAGCGCTTAGAAGCTTTTGCAGAAAATAATGTCACAGATCCAATTACATACGAATAAAATACTAAGTTACAAGTAAGGCTATTACTGAATCAAAGATAGATGTAACTACTGCAACCAAACCTCTAGCAACTCATATAGAGTTAAAGCATATCAGTTGCTAGAAGGCTACTTTAATATAGTATGTTAAGAAAATTATCAATTTTTTTGATTGAAATTATTATTTCTAATGTAACTGCAGTTATATTTGGATCAGAGTCCAACTATTATGAGTAATATTTAGTTGCGTTTGCTCTATGTACGTTTATTCGACTATCTATTTTTTATTAAATATTTTTATCATTATGGTGCTGTGTTAAAGCAAAAAAATACGTTCACTTGTCCCCAAGTACAGCTAGAGTTAAGTATGTATTTTCTACTATCGCCTTATTTGGCTGTTACGTCTATAGAATTCAACACATTGTCTTTAAAATATTTTAAGGCTTTATCTCTATTATAGCTTAAGAATTAAAAGTATCACGGCTGTCATAATGGTGATGATATTTCTCATTGTCATCGCCGCTAACTTAGCATGCCATTGAAGGTAAAATTAAACTAAGTACTTTTGGTTGTATTATTTGCTCTCTTTGGTGGTCTATTGTAACTATGATTACTGTTAGTTATGGTTATGTAATACCAATTACACCCATCGAAAAAATAATTTTCATCATTATTATACTTATTGGTTTAGGGTTCGTTGCATTACCCGCAGCCATGTTAGTAGAAATATTTGAAGAAGAGCTCAGAACGATAAGATAGTCTTATTCGTCAAATAAAACTGCCATTAACTAATGGTAATATTGACTAAAAAGACTATAAATAATTGTATTGGTTAGTTGATAAGTTAGAAATTTTTCAAGAGGACTTTTAACATAGTATTACACCATTAAAATTGGTAAATCACCAAAAAAAGTGTTCTCAACTGCGGAAGATAATTGTTTTTTTGTTCAAAAAAAATAAAAGATAAGTTATTAATACACTTCTTATTAATAACTTATCTTTCTATAGATTAAAATCGTTCTTAAAAACTATTTTAAGATAAATTGTTTATATCAGTAAGACCTGTTTCGCCTAGACTTATAGGATATTCATGAAAAATTGAGAATGTCTTATGAGTACTACTTGGAAGTATCAAGCACGACGTTTGAAGCAGATGATAGATTCAAATAATGAAACTCAAGCTCACCTTTTCATGGAGCGACTAATGTTATTTCCTGTCGATATTCAAGACAGAATAATAGAAGATATTAGTGATCTCAACCATTGTAGTAGTGATGCTGTTGCTAGCATTCTAAGCCATTACTCAATACTGGAACTTAAGTAACCTTAGTTATGGTTACTTAAGTTGATAATTGCTGTATTCGTAGTTTTGCGATTTTATCACGGACAGATGCCGCTTGTTCAAATTCTAAGTTTTGTGCATGCCCTTGCATTATTTTTTCAAACTTGACTATTTTAGTATCAATCTGTTTGGTGGTTAATAAGGGCTCATCTGCTTGCTGATTAATATGATAATTAGTATTCGCTTCCGCAACTTTATCAAGTGATTTAGCATCACTGTAGTTACCAACACCCATAACATCGGTAATTCGTCTAACAACGCCTTGAGGAGTAATATTGTTGTCTAAATTGTATTGATGTTGTTTTACCCTACGTCGTTCTGTTTCATCAATAGCACGTCGCATAGAGCCCGTAATTCTATCTCCATACAATATAGCTCGACCATTGAGGTTACGCGCCGCTCGACCAATAGTTTGAATTAAAGAACGATCAGAACGTAAAAAACCTTCTTTATCCGCATCTAAAATTGCTACTAAGGAGACTTCTGGCATATCTAAACCTTCTCGAAGTAAGTTAATGCCAACTAAAACATCAAATTTACCCAGTCTGAAATCTCTTATAATTTCGACCCGTTCAACCGTATCAACATCTGAATGCAAATAACGTGCTTTAATACCATGCTCATCCAAGTAATCCGTTAAATCTTCGGCCATACGCTTGGTTAATGTAGTGGCTAAGACCCTTTCATCTAAGGGTAGACGTTTATGTATCTCTGATAATAAATCATCAACTTGTGTCTCTACTGGTCTCACTTCGATTTGTGGATCAAGTAAACCTGTAGGTCTAACCACTTGTTCTGCTATATCACCATTAGATTTCTCTAATTCATAGTTACTCGGTGTTGCCGATACATAAATTGTTTGCGGAGAAATAGCTTCAAACTCCTCAAATTTCATTGGCCTGTTATCTAAGGCTGAGGGTAATCTAAAGCCATATTCTACTAAGTTTTCTTTACGCGACCTATCCCCTTTATACATAGCGCCAATTTGTGGCACAGTAACATGTGATTCATCAATAATAAGTAACCCATCATCGGGTAAATAATCAAATAATGTAGGGGGTGCACCTCCCTCATCTCTCCCCGATAAGTAGCGAGAATAGTTCTCTATACCGGAGCAATAACCGAGCTCAGTCATCATCTCAATATCAAATTGAGTGCGTTGGGTTAGTCGCTGTTCTTCAACTAATTTATTATTATCTTTAAGTTGTTGCGATCTGTGCTTAAGCTCAATTTTAATTTTATCAATCGCAGCTAAAATTTTCTCTCTAGGCGTGGCGTAGTGTGTTTTAGGGTAAACGGTCACCCGAGGCAGTGTTCTTTCAACTTGTCCCGTTAGTGGATCAAATTGACTTATCCGCTCTATTTCTTCATCGAATAGTTCAACACGCAAAGCAAGGCGATCTGATTCCGCAGGAAAAATATCAATAACGTCACCCCGAACTCTGTAAGTAGCGCGTGCAAAAGCAATATCATTCCGTTTATATTGTAATTCAGCTAACCGACGTAAAATATCGCGCTGATTAATAATGTCACCTTGGCTAATATGTAACATCATCTTTAAATAGGAATCAGGATCACCCAAACCATAAATAGCAGAAACTGAAGCAATAATAATAACATCGCGACGTTCTAACAATGCCTTAGTGGCTGATAGACGCATTTGCTCAATGTGCTCATTAACTGAGGCGTCTTTTTCTATGAAAGTATCGGTTGTCGGTACATAAGCCTCTGGCTGATAATAATCATAATAAGAAACAAAATACTCCACGGCATTGTTTGGAAAAAACTCTTTCATTTCACCATAAAGTTGCGCAGCCAAGGTTTTATTGGGTGCTAACATCATGGTGGGTCGATTAAGCTTCTCTATCACATTAGCAATGGTAAAGGTTTTACCTGAGCCAGTTACACCTAACAACGTTTGATGGGCTAAGCCCGATTCAATGCCTTCTAAAAGTTGCTTTATTGCTGTTGGTTGATCCCCACTTGGTGTGTAATCAGAACAAATAGTTAACTTTTTCATATTACCTGCTCCGGTACAGTCGAGTCATGAGTCGCAAATTGTTTAGTAAATAATCGGTGCGAAATCATAGCCATTAGAATATTTCCAAGTAAAGCACCAGCAAATAGACCTGCTAAACCAAACAGTAAACTACCTAAATACGCTAAAGGTAAATAACAAATAAATAGTCGAACAACACTTAATACCAAAGCGATCATTGGTTTATGCAAAGCATTGAATGATGAATTAGTTAAAATAACGATACCTTGCAACCCATAACCTAGAGGTAGTATCCAAATAAATAGTTTAATTAAATCAGCAACTTCAGCTTCTTTAGTAAATATACTTGCGATCCAATGTGCACTAAGAGCTAACAAAATATAAATAACAATTTGCCAAGCTAATATAAACCTTATGGAAGCTTTATATGCATCTTCTACGCGTTTTAATTGCCCTGCTCCAAAGTTCTGACTAATAAAAGGGGGTAAAGTCATCGATAAAGCTAGTACGATCAAACAAGCTATCGATTCAAGTCTTGAGCCAACTCCAAAAGCGGCAACAGCTGACTCACCATATGTAGCAACTATTGCAGTCATTATACCGGCAGCGATAGGTGTTAGCATATTAGCACCTGCCGCAGGTAACCCTATTTTTAATATATGTCGACAGGCCGTGATGAGGTCTTTCATCGGTAACATAGTCGTATGAATGAGATCATGTTTTTTAGTTAATATGTACAATACGAATCCTAAACCAAAAAACCAAGAAATTAAGGTCGCGATTGCAGCACCTTGTATTCCCATCGCAGGAATAGGACCAAAACCAAATATAAAAATAGGATCCAGTACTGCATTTATGAGTCCGGCACTACCCATTATAATACTGGGTGTTTTAGTATCCCCTGATGCACGTAATATCGCATTACCTACCATAGGGCCAATCAAACAAATACTGCCTATATACCAAATATCCATGTATTGATGAATTAGGGGTAATAAAGATGGCTGTGCCCCCAGTAGAGTAAATAAAGGGTCTGTAATGAAATACCCTACTGTTGATAAACAGGCGACAATAATCGCAGCTAAATATAATGACGCTGTAGCAGCATTTTTTGCCGACTTTGTATCTTTTTTTCCTAAAAACTTAGCGATAACAGCAGAGGTTCCTATACCTAAACCAATCATTAGACTAAGGACTGTAAAAGTAACAGGAAATGTAAAACTAATTGCTGCTAGAGGCTGTGTCCCTAAAAGTCCAACAAAGAACGTATCAACTAAGTTGAACGTCATTAGCAGCACCATCCCATATATCATCGGAATAGTCATACGCTTTAGGGTGTTAGGAACAGGGTCTTCGAGTAGATTAATTTGTTTACTATTATGTCGGGCCATGTTTTTTTTAGTCATTTAATATTATCTGTGGTTCTATTAGGGTAAATAATATGTAGAAATACATTGTAAAAGATTAACTAACTTTTACCTAGTGTAGATTGATCAGATAAGCTCACTTTAATTAATATTGAAATAATAGTTATGTAAGATATCCCTTTATTCTTTTGCTGAACAAAAAGCGTACAGGGTTATAGACAAGGTATGGTTTAATGAAATAACGCACAGTTAAATATTCGAAAAACCAGGCGTTCAAAAAATACCCAACTTTCTCTATAAAACATAATATTCACCTAACGCATTGAAATTAATGTAATTAAAAACATATCTCTTTTATGTTGACTTATTGACACGTCAGTCAAAACGTATGAATAACGTAAACTTAAATTTTAATCCACATAGTTACCCACAGGAACAGTGGATAACTAAATTTTTAATTTTTAATTTTTAATTTTTAATTTTTAATTTTTAATTTTTAATTTTTAATTTT